>NZ_JBHYKM010000041.1:0-62837 GCF_042741435.1 Streptomyces sp. NPDC058955
GCCATCGACCAGCACCCGCTCGGGGGAGGCGGAGGGGGCCGTTCGCAGAGCAAGGGCCTGGTCGTGCCCGGCCACCGCGAGCTGGTCGGCCACGACGAAGACCCCCGCGTCGGGGATGGTGCGCGGCTCCAGGCCCGGCGTCTCCATCGCCTGCGCCCGTACCGCCAGCTCCCGCGCCAGCGCCAGCCCCTCCGCGGCCGCCCCCTGCTGGAGGCGGCTCTGCGGGGCCGCCCGCAGCCGGTCGGCGAAACGTTCCACGGCGGTGGTCAGGTCACTCGTATCCAGCACGCGCCCGACCCTACCGGGGTGGGGACCCCCGTCCCCCACCCCGGCCCGCGGCCGGTCACTTCGCGTGGCGTCCGAGGAAGTCGCGGACCAGGGCCGCGATCTCCTCGCCGTGGGTCTCCAGGGCGAAGTGCCCGGCGTCGAGCAGGTGGATCTCCGCGTCGGGCAGGTCCCGGGCGAACGCCTCGGCGCCGGCCGGGCCGAAGATCTCGTCGTGGCGCCCCCAGGCGGCGAGCAGCGGCGGCCGGTGGGTGCGGAAGTACTCCTGGAAGGCCGGGTAGCCGTCGAGGTTGAACTGGTAGTCCCAGAAGAGCTGGAGCTGGATCTCCTTGTTGCCGGGGCGGTCGAGGCCGGCCTGGTCCAGGGTCCAGGTCTCGGGGGCGATCCGGTCGAGCCGGTCGGCGGGGACGCCGTGGGTGTACTGCCAGCGGGTGGCCTCGGCGGTGAGCAGCTCGCGCACCGCCGGCTCGTGGGCCGCCCGGTCCCGGGCGTGGGCGAAGAGGACGTCCCAGAAGGGCGTGAAGCCCTCCAGGTAGGCGTTGCCGCTCTGGGTGACGATCGCGGTGACGCGCTCGGGGTTCCGGGAGGCGATCCGCAGGCCGATGGGGGCGCCGTAGTCCTGGATGTAGAGCGCGAAGCGCTCCACGCCGATCCGGTCGAGCAGTCCGAGGGTGATCTCGGTGAGCTTCTCGAAGCCGTACGCGAAGTCCTCGACGGCCGGGGCGGCGGAGGCGCCGAAGCCGATGTGGTCGGGGGCGATCAGGTGGTACGAGTCGGCGAGCTCGGCGATGAGGCCCCGGTACATGTGCGAGCTGGACGGGAAGCCGTGCAGCAGGACGAGGGTCGGGTTCGCCGGGTCGCCGGCCTCCCGGTAGAAGACGTCGAGCCCGTCGACGGTGACGGTGTGGGCGCGCAGGGCGAAGCTGGACATGGCTGACTCCCCGTTTCCGGTCTCCGATCGGGAGAACGATCGTTCTCCCGATGCCCTGTAGAGTAGGAGAACGATGGTTCTCCACGCAAGGGGTGAGCGGACGATGGATGCGGAAACCGCCGGGCTGAAGGTGCTCGACACCGCGGAGCGACTCTTCGACGAACGGGGGGTGCAGGCCGTCGGCATGGACGCCATCCGCTCCGCGTCCGGCGTCTCGCTCAAGCGGCTGTACCAGGTCTTCCCGTCCAAGGAACTGCTCGTGGAAGCCGTCCTGAGGCGCCGGGACGAGGCCGTCAGGGGCTCGCTGGCCGCACACGGCGCCCGGGTCGCCGACGGGCCGTACGAGCGCGCCCTGGCGGCCTTCGACTGGCTCGGCGCCTGGTTCGCGGAGCCCGGCTTCCGCGGCTGCGCCTTCATCAACGCCTTCGGGGAGCTCGGCGGGGTCACCCCGTCCGTGGCCGCGATCGCCCGCGACCACAAGGAGGCCGTCCGGGCCTACTTCGCCGAGCAGACCGACGCCCTGGGCGCCCCGCCGGACCTCGCCGACCAGCTGGCCCTGCTCGCCAACGGCGCCATGGCGATCGCCGGCATCACCGGCTCCCCCGAGCCGGCCGCCCGGGCGAAGGCGGCGGCCCGTGTCCTGCTCGACGCGGCGCGCCCCTGAGCACGCGGAAGGGCCCGCCCGGCACGAAGCCGGACGGGCCCTTCCCCCGAGTCACGGGGTGCGTCAGTCGTCGCCCTGGAGGATCGACAGCAGACGCAGCATCTCCAGGTAGATCCACACCAGGGTCATGGTGAGACCGAAGGCGGCCAGCCACGCCTCCTCGCGCGGGGCACCGTAGGTGATGCCGTCCTCGACCTGCTTGAAGTCGAGGGCCAGGAAGCAGGCGCCCAGGATGATGCCGATGACACCGAAGAGGATGCCGAGGCCACCGCTGCGGAAGCCGAGGCCGTCGCCGCCGGCGAAGACCGCGAAGAGCAGGTTGACCACCATGAGCAGCATGAAGCCCATGGCCGCGGCGATCACGAAGCCGGTGAAGCGGCGGTTGACCCGGATCCAGCCCATCTTGTAGGCGACGAGCACGCCGGCGAAGACCGCCATCGTGCCGAGCACCGCCTGGACGACGACGCCGTCGGCGATGTACGTCGAGACGGCCGCCGAGATCACGCCGAGGAAGACGCCCTCGAAGGCCGCGTAGCCCAGGATGAGCGCCGGCGACGGCGTGCGCTTGAACGACTGCACCAGCGACAGGACCAGGGCGACCAGGGCGGCGCCGATGGCGATGCCGTAGGACTTGCCGAGGTTCGCCGGGTCGACCGGCAGCAGCAGCCAGGACAGGACGGCGGTGAGCACGACCGTGCCGAGCGTCATGGCCGTACGGCTCACGACGTCGTCGATCGTCATCACGTTGCCGCGCGCCTGCTGCGGGGCGCCCGTCTGGACGTCCTGCGGCGCGTAGGGGTTGGTGGCGTACGGGTTGGTCGCACCGTCCGCGTACGGGTTGCCGGTCGCGTACGGGTTGGTTCCGACGGCGGGGCCCCCGGCCTGCGGCTGCTGCGCGTTGAAGCCCGCGTAGCCGTTGTCGCGGCTGAACCCCCGTCGCGAGAAGACCGGGTTGCTGCTCCTCATCTCACTCCTCCATGGACGGCCGCGCGCGCGGCCCTGCGTCAAGGGTAATGCGTAGGCAAAAGAAACTCTCTAGTGCTCGGGGAGGATCTTTTACGACAACTTTCGATCTTCCCCGGCCACCCGGGGGCCACCCGGACCGGAGGGTGAAGGGAGAGTGACGGGAGTGCGAGGAGGAGGGGCTCGTGCGCCGGGCCGCAGGCGTCCGCCTGAGGCCCTGGTGGTGCCCGGAACCGGACTTGAACCGGTACGGCCCGAAGGCCAGCGAGGTTTAAGCTCGCCGTGTCTGCAATTCCACCATCCGGGCGTTGCCGCGATGCTCCGCGTTGGCACAGGAGCCTATCGGGGCCCTTCCCTCGTTCAGCGGAACGAGCGACCGATGTTGTCTTATTTTATTGACGTCTGAGGGTGCGTCAGCGCAGGTGAGCGGTGTTTTCGCAAACTGTGACCGGGGTCGCAGGCGCAAAGCTGCCACCCCCGGATTGACCAGATCTCGACGCATGTGTGTCACCTCCGTCGTCGGGGTCGGGGTCATACCAGAGGAGGACCCACGGGGGTCCCGGTCCGACCCAAGGCGGCCCTCCGAACGGGCACGTGGACGGACGACCCGGGCAGAAACGTTCGAAACGATGGAGTGGTTCCCGGGAGACCGGGTTTCCCGATCAGCCAGCCGCGATCAGCCGTGATCACCGTCGTGACAGGAGTCCCCCTCGTGACCACCACCCCCACCGTGCCCCGCGTCACCGCCGTGGCCGCCCGCGCCACGGAGCTCACGAAGGTCTACGGAGAGGGCGAGACCCAGGTGGTCGCGCTCGACCGGGTCAGCGTGGACTTCCGCCAGGGCGAGTTCACCGCGATCATGGGCCCCTCCGGCTCCGGCAAGTCGACGCTCATGCACTGCGTCGCCGGCCTCGACTCCTTCTCCTCCGGCTCGGTCCGGATCGGCGACACCGAGCTGTCCACCCTCAAGGACAAGCACCTCACCCAGCTCCGCCGGGACAAGATCGGCTTCATCTTCCAGGCGTTCAACCTGCTGCCGACCCTGACCGCCATGGAGAACATCACGCTCCCCATGGACATCGCCGGCCGCAGGCCCGACCAGGCGTGGGTCCGGCAGGTCATCGACATGCTCGGCCTCTCCGGCCGCCTCAAGCACCGCCCGACCGAGCTCTCCGGCGGCCAGCAGCAGCGCGTCGCCGTCGCCCGCGCCCTCGCCTCCCGGCCCGAGATCGTCTTCGGCGACGAGCCCACCGGAAACCTGGACTCGCGCTCCGGCGCCGAGGTCCTCGGCTTCCTCCGCAACTCGGTCCGCGAGCTCGGCCAGACCGTCGTCATGGTCACCCACGACCCCGTCGCCGCCTCCTACGCCGACCGCGTCATCTTCCTGGCCGACGGCCGGATCGTCGACGAGATGCTGCGCCCCTCCGCCGACGGCGTCCTCGACCGCATGAAGGCGTTCGACGCCAAGGGCCGTACGAGCTGACGCGCCGCGGCCCCGCGCCCGCCGGCGCCGAGGCCCCGCACCCGACTCCCGTCCCGCCTTCCTCCAGGACCTCACCCATGTTCCGTACCGCCCTGCGCAACGTCCTCGCGCACAAGGCGCGGCTGCTGATGACCGTGCTCGCCGTGATGCTCGGCGTCGCCTTCGTCTCTGGCACCCTCGTCTTCACCGACACCCTCTCCCAGGCCTTCCGCAGCCAGTCCGCGAAGAGCTACGACGACGTCGCCGTGGCCGTCGCCCTGCGACCGGACCCCGAGGAGGCCGCCAAGAACCCCGGCCTCTCCCAGGCCACCGTCGACAAGGTCGCGAAGCTCGACGGCGTCACCGGCGTCCAGCCCCGCGTCGACGGCTTCGCCGGCGTCCCGGACGCGAAGGGCAAGCTGATCGGCTCCGGCTGGTCCAACAAGGGCACCAACTTCGCCCCCGGTCCCGACGGCAAGGACCCGGCCCTCGCCTTCACCACCGGCGCCGGCCCCACCGAGCCGGGCCAGATCGCCCTCGACAAGGAGACCGCCGAGAAGGGCGGCTACCAGGTCGGCGAGCGGGTCCGCGTCGCCACCAACGGCCCGGTGAAGGAGTACACCCTCTCCGGCGTCTTCACCACCGAGGACGGCGCCGTCAACGCCGGCGGCAGCCTCGTCGTCTTCGACGCCCCGGTCGCCCAGAAGCTCTACCTGAAGCCCGGCTACTACTCCGATCTGAACGTCTCGGCCGCCGCCGGCGCCGACGCGGACAAGCTCCGCGACGAGGTCCTCAAGGTCGTCCCGAAGGCCGCCACCGCCCAGACCGGCGCGGACCTGGCCGACGAGCAGGCCCGCGAGATCGAGTCCGGCCTCGGCAACCTCAAGTGGATGCTGCTCGCCTTCGCCGGCATCGCGCTCTTCGTCGGCGTCTTCCTGATCGCCAACACCTTCACCATGCTGGTCGCCCAGCGCACCAAGGAACTGGCCCTGATGCGCGCGGTCGGTGCCTCGCGCAAGCAGATCACCCGCTCCGTCCTCGCCGAGGCCGGCATCGTCGGCCTGGTCGCCTCCGCCGTCGGCTACGTCCTCGGCGTCGGGCTCGCCGTGGGCCTGCGCTCCGGCATGGCCGCCTTCGACCTGAAGGTCCCGGGCGGCGAGCTGGTGCTCGGTGCCACCCCGGTCCTCGCCGCCTTCGGCGTCGGCGTCGTCATCACCATGCTGGCCGCCTGGCTGCCCGGCCGCCGCGCCGCGAAGATCCCTCCGGTCGCCGCCATGAACAGCGTCCACGCCACCCCGAACACCAAGTCGCTCGTCGTACGGAACGCGATCGGCGCCGCCGTCACCGCGATCGGCGCCGTCCTCATCGTGCTCGGTGCCAACACCGGCGGCGAAGAGGGCCGCATGATCATCGCGGGCGGCGCCTTCGCCGCCCTCATCGGGGTCATCATCCTCATCCCCTTCCTGTCCCGGCCCGTGATCGCCCTGATCCGCCCCTTCTTCGTGAAGGTCTTCGGGATCTCCGGCAAGCTCGCCGGACTCAACGCGGTCCGCAACCCGCGCCGCACCGGCGCCACCGCCTCCGCGCTCGCCATCGGCCTCACCCTGGTCACCGGCCTCACGGTGATCGGCGTCAGCGCCGGCCAGGCCCTCGACAAGATGACCGTCGACAACATCAAGGCCGACTACATGGTCACCATGGCCAGCGGCGACGGCCTGTCGCAGGAGGCCCTGACGGCCCTGGAGAAGGCCCCGGGCGTCACCGCGGTCTCCCCGCAGCAGGCCGGCGCCTTCGACCTCAAGGGCACGTACGTCTCCGCCTCCGGCGTCACCCCCGGCGACATCGAGAAGGTCCTCAAGGTCGACGTCGTGAACGGCTCGCTGGCCGGGCTCGCCGACGGACAGATCGCCGTCGCCGAGAAGACCGCCACCAAGCGCGGCCTGAAGGTCGGCGCCTCCGTCCCCGTCGAGTACCTGGACAAGAAGAAGGGCGAGCTGAAGGTCGCCGCGGTCTACAAGGACAGCGAGTTCCTCTCCCCCGTCCTCGTCGACACGAAGATCCTCGACGCGCACGACCCGCAGAAGTACATCCCGCAGATCTTCGTCTCCACCGACGGCGGCCCCAGCGACGCCCGCGAGCAGGCCCTGATCAAGGCCATGGGCGACAACCCCGCCATCTCCGTCATGGACGAGAAGGACATCCGCGACACCTTCGGCGGGTCGATCAACCTGATGCTCAACATCATGTACGGCCTGCTCGCGATGGCCCTGATCATCGCCGTCCTCGGCGTCGTCAACACCCTCGCGATGTCCGTCTTCGAGCGGCAGCAGGAGATCGGCATGATCCGGGCGATCGGTCTCGACCGCCGCCGGGTGAAGCGCATGGTCCGCCTGGAGGCCGTGGTCATCTCGGTCTTCGGCGCCATCGTCGGCATCGGCCTCGGCACCTTCCTCGCCTGGGCCATCGGCAAGACCTTCGAGTCGAGCCTGCCGGGCTACGGCCTGGTCGTGCCGTGGGACCGGGTCGGGATCTTCCTGGTCCTGGCCGGCCTGGTCGGCGTGCTGGCCTCGCTCTGGCCGGCCCGCAGCGCCGCCCGCCTGAACATGCTCACCGCCATCAAGGCCGAGTAGGTCCGGGCAGCGGCAAGGGCCGGAGTCCCCGCGGGGGCTCCGGCCCTTGCTGCTATTCCGTCCACTCCCGCGACCGCAGCGGCAGCCCGCTCGTCCCCGACACCGGCGTCCGCACCGCCAGGAACTGGTTCACGCCGATCCGGTTGCGCTCGAAGGAGACCGCCGAGGCCGCCATGTAGAGCCGCCAGATCCGGGCCCGGCCGGGCGAGGTGAGCCGGACCGCCCGGTCCCACTCCCGCTCCAGGTTCGCCACCCAGCGGCGCAGCGTCAGCGCGTAGTGCTCGCGGATCGCCTCCACGTCCCGGACCTCGAAGCCGGCGTCCTCCAGGGTCGTCAGGGTGCGGCCCATCGGGGCGAGTTCGCCGTCCGGGAAGACGTACGCGTCGATGAAGGCGTCCACGTGGTACGCCTCCTCGTCGGGCTCCGGGCGGCGGGAGATCTGGTGGTTCAGGAGCCGTCCGCCGGGCTTCAGGAGGCCGTACAGGATGTCGGCGTACTCCCGGTACCGCACGGCGCCGACGTGCTCGGCCATGCCGATGGAGGAGATCGCGTCGAAGGGGCCGTCGGGCACGTCGCGGTAGTCCTGGACCCGGATCTCGATCCGGTCGGCGAGCCCCTCCTCGGCGATCCGCTTGCGGGCGAAGGCGGCCTGCTCGCGGGAGAGGGTGATGCCGACGACCCGGGCGCCGTACTCACGGGCCGCGTGGATCGCCATCGAGCCCCAGCCGCAGCCCACGTCGAGCAGCCGGTCGCCCTCCTTCAGGCCCAGCTTGCGGGCGATCAGGTCCAGCTTGTCCCGCTGGGCGTCCTCCAGGGTCCCGTCCGGGGTCCAGTAGGCGCACGAGTAGACCATCGACGGGCCGAGCACCAGCGCGTAGAAGTCGTTGCCCACGTCGTAGTGGTGACTGATCGCCTGCTTGTCGCGGCGCTTGCTGTGCCGGCCTCCGCTGCGGCCCCTGACCTCCTCGGCCGGCGGCTTCGGCGGCGGCAGCGGCCCGGCCAGCCGGAGCAGCGCCGCCACGGCGCCCCGGACGCGCGGGTCGCGGACGGCGGAGAGCAGCCCGCCGCCGGTCTCCCCGTCGCGGTCCCAGATCAGCCCGGAGAGCGCGTCCAGGGCCTCGTAGAGGTCCCCCTCGACGTCGATGTCGCCCGCCACCCAGGCGCGGGCCAGGCCCAGTTCACCGGGCTTCCAGATCATCCTGCGCAGCGCCCTGCGGTCCCTGACGACGAGGACCGGGCCGGTTCCCGCGGGGCCCGCCTCGCTGCCGTCCCAGGCGCGCAGGCGCACCGGGAGGGGACTTCCCAGCAGTTCCTCGGCGAGAGTCGCGAGCCGCGTCGCGGCGTCGGCCATGGTGACACACCTCCGTGGTCTTGCCCCAGACTGTCGTCCGTCACCAAGGGAACACCGTCGGTAGGGATTTCCCATCCCGCCGCGACGCAACGACTCGGCAAAACGCCCCGAAAACACGCCGAAGGGCCGCCCGCACCACGGATGACGGACGGCCCTTCGGTACTGCTGGAGGTGTTACGACGCCTTGGCCTTCTCCGGGGCCGGCGCGGCCGCGGCGGGGGCCGGGGCGGGCTTGGCGGCCTCGTAGAACTCCTCGCGCGGCGTCTCCATGGCGCCGAGCGAGACGACCTCGCGCTTGAGGAACATGCCGAGGGTCCAGTCGGCGAAAACGCGGATCTTGCGGTTGAAGGTCGGCATCGCCATGCCGTGGTAGCCACGGTGCATGTACCAGGCGAGACGGCCCTTGAGCTTGATCTTGAACTTGCCCATGACGATCATGGCCACGCCCTTGTGCAGGCCGAGACCCGCGACCGCGCCCTTGTTGGCGTGGCTGTAGGTCCGCTGCTCGAAGCCGCGCATGCCGGACACGACGTTGTCGCCGAGGACCTTGGCCTGGCGCAGCGCGTGCTGGGCGTTCGGCGGGCACCAGGCGCGCTCGGCCGGGACGCCGGCCTTGATCGCGGCCAGGTCCGGGACCTGGGCGTTGTCGCCCGCGGCCCAGACGTAGTCGAGGCCGTTGACCTGGAGCTTCTCGTTGCAGTCCACGTGGCCGCGGGGGCCGAGCGGCAGACCGAAGCGGGCGAGGGCCGGGTTCGGCTTGACGCCGGCGGTCCACACGATGGTGTTGGAGTCGACCTCGAGGCCGTTCTTGAGCACGACGTGGCCGTCCACGCAGGAGTCCATGGAGGTCTCCAGGTAGATCTCGATGCCGCGGCTCTCCAGGTGCTCCTTGCCGTACTGGCCGAGCTTGGGGCCCACCTCGGGGAGGATCTTGTCGGCGGCGTCGACCAGCACGAAGCGCATGTCCTCGCGGGACACGTTCGTGTAGTACTTGGCCGCGTCGCGGGCCATGTCCTCGACCTCGCCGATGGTCTCGGCGCCGGCGAAGCCACCGCCGACGAAGACGAAGGTCAGGGCCTTGCGGCGGACCTCCTCGTCGGTGGTCGAGTCGGCCTTGTCCAGCTGCTCGAGGACGTGGTTGCGCAGCCCGATGGCCTCCTCGATGCCCTTCATGCCGATGCCCTGCTCGGCGAGGCCGGGGATCGGGAAGGTGCGGGAGACGGCACCCATCGAGATGACCAGGTAGTCGAACGGCAGCTCGTACGCCTCGCCGACGAGCGGCGCGATCGTGGCGACCTTGCGGTCCTGGTCGATGGTGGTGACCCGGCCGGTGAGCACCTCGGCTCCGCGCACGACGCGCCGCAGCGGGACGACGACGTGGCGCGGCGAGATGCTGCCGGCGGCGGCTTCGGGGAGGAAGGGCTGGTACGTCATGTACGACCGCGGGTCGACGACCGTGACGGTCGCCTCGGCGTAACGCATCTTCTTGAGGATGCGCCGCGCGGCGTACAGGCCAACGTACCCGCCGCCTACGATGAGGATCCTGGGACGCTCCGTGGTGCTCATGGCATCGAGTATCCACCCACTCGTGGGGGTCACCTCGTGCGCCCCTTCACAAGCTTCCGGGGGTGCTCTGCTACACTCCGCCGCCCACGTGATCCAGGTCATGGTCGTGCAAAGGAACCGGAATGCAGTGGTGAACGTTGTTCACCCCTACTGAACTGGCCTGGAGAGCCCCCGTTAACGCTGAAGCAGCGGGTGCG
This sequence comes from Streptomyces sp. NPDC058955, assembly GCF_042741435.1. NCBI lineage: Bacteria > Bacillati > Actinomycetota > Actinomycetes > Kitasatosporales > Streptomycetaceae > Streptomyces > Streptomyces sp. NPDC058955. Next base: position 10,050 of record NZ_JBHYKM010000041.1, read on the forward strand.
TTCACACGATGGAAACTTCGAGCGAAGTGGCCTCCGCGCCTGCGAAAGGGCCCTGAGGACCCCCTCGGAAGGCCCGAAGACCTCCCTCGGGCGCCATCAGGGCCCTTTTCCTTGTGAAGAACTTCACGAAGCTTTCCCGACGGGGTGTCGCCGGGTGCCTCGATAGGTGCCCGCTATGCCACGGATAGGGCGATCCCATCGAGGATGTCGTGCTCGCTGACCACGACCTCGGTGGCGCCGACCCGCTCCACGATCTCCTGGAGGACGAGCGCGCCGGCCACGATGACGTCCACCCGGCCGGGGTGGATGACGGGGATGGCGGCCCGCTCGTCGTGGGTGGAGGCGAGCAGCCGGCCGGTGACCTCGGCGACCTGGGCGGCGGAGATCCGGGAGTGATGGACCTTCTCGGAGTCGTACTCCGGCAGCCCGAGGGCGATGGCGGCGACGGTGGTGACGGAGCCGGCCAGGCCGACGAGGGTCTCGGCGGCCTCGATCGGGACGGTCTCGGCGGCCAGGTCGAGGGCGGCGCGGACGTCGACGCGGATGGCCTCGGCCTCCTCGGCGGTCGGCGGGTCGTGCCGGACGTGCCGTTCGGTGAGGCGGACGCAGCCGATGTCGACGGAGCGGGCGGCCTCGACGTGCCGGTTGCCGACGACGAACTCGGTGGAGCCGCCGCCGATGTCCACGACCAGCCGCCGGTCGTCGCCGTGCAGCTCGCCGGTGGCGCCGGTGAAGGAGAACTCGGCCTCCTGGTCGCCGGTGATGACCTCGGGCTCGACGCCGAGGATGGCCACCACCCCGTCGACGAACTCCTGCCGGTTCTCGGCGTCGCGGGAGGCGGAGGTGGCGACGAAGCGGACCCGCTCGGCGCCCAGCTCCCGGATGACGGCGGCGTACTCGCGGCAGGCCGCGAAGGTCCGCTCCAGCGCCTCGGGGGCGAGCCGGCCGGTCCTGTCGACGCCCTGGCCGAGCCGGACGATCGTCATCCGCCGGTCCAGCTCGACGAGGTCGCCGGTCTCCGGGTGGACGTCGGCGACGAGGAGGCGGATGGAGTTGGTGCCGCAGTCGATTCCGGCGACCCGGGTCATTCCGCGCTCTCCTTCTCCGCGCACGGGTTCACGCACGGGCCCTTGGCCCACCACTCGGGGAGCATCGCCAGGGCCTCGTCGCCGAACGGGTTGACGCCCGGGCCGGCGACGAGCGAGTGGCCGACGAGGACGTGCAGGCACTTCACGCGGTCGGGCATGCCGCCGGCGCTGGGGAAGCCCTCCAGGACCTCGATGGCGTCACGGCGGGCGATGTAGTCCTCGTGCGCGGCGCGGTAGGCGTCGGCGAGCTCCGGGTCGGTGGCGAGCCGGGCCTGCATCTCCTTCATGACCCCGTTGGCCTCCAGGGTGCCGATGGCCGAGGCCGCCCGGGGGCAGGTGAGGTAGTACGTGGTCGGGAAGGGGGTGCCGTCGGGCAGCCGGGGCGCGGTCTCGACGACGTCCGGGTTGCCGCAGGGGCAGCGGTGCGCGATGGCGCGCAGGCCGCGGGGCGGCCGGCCGAGCTGGGCCTCGAAGGCGGCGACGTCCGCCTCGGTGGGCTCGGTGCGTTCGGTCTGCGGAGGGGGCGTTTCCATCGTGGATCCTGAGTCGGGTCGGTCAGTGGCGGTCGGCGTGGTCGACGCCGTCCCAGAGGTTGTCGTACCAGGGGCGGTCGGCCGTGCCCTGGTCGGCGCGGGGGCGGTCGGCCGCCCCGGGGTCGTTCACGGTGAAGCCGGTCTCGCCGGGGAGCACGTAGTGGAGGTGTTCACGGGCGAGGCGGCGGACGTAGGCGGGGTCCTGGAGGCGGGCCTTCTCGTCCCGCAGCTCCTCGACCCGCCGGGCCGCCTCGGCGGCCTTGCGCTCCTGGTCGGCGATCTCGCCCTGCTGGGAGACGTAGCTCCGTATCGGGTAGGCGAGGGCGACGACGAGGGAGCAGACGACCAGGGCGAGGAAGGCGGCGCGGCCGGTGAGCCGGGAGCGCCGGGCCTGGCGCCGGGTCTGGGAGCGGTAGACACGGGCGGCGGTCTGCTCGCCGATCAGCCTGATCCGGGTCGCGGTCGAGAACCGGTCCCGGTCCTTCACGGCCATGTCGTGTCGCCTCCCCTGTCTCCGGTGTCCCTCAAACGTGCGTCCCCGCACACGGTACGGGACCGGGTGCGGGGACGGACGGAACTACGGTGCCGGGGCAGGTCAGCCCTTGAAGCGCGGGAAGGCGCTGCGGCCGGCGTAGACGGCGGCGTCGTCGAGGATCTCCTCGATGCGCAGCAGCTGGTTGTACTTGGCGACGCGCTCGGAGCGGGCCGGGGCGCCGGTCTTGATCTGGCCGCAGTTGGTGGCGACGGCGAGGTCGGCGATGGTGACGTCCTCGGTCTCGCCGGAGCGGTGGGACATCATGCACTTGAAGCCGTTGCGCTGGGCGAGCTCGACGGCGTCGAGGGTCTCGGTCAGCGAGCCGATCTGGTTGACCTTCACCAGGAGGGCGTTGGCGGACTTCTCCTCGATGCCGCGGGCGAGGCGCTCGGGGTTGGTGACGAAGAGGTCGTCGCCGACGAGCTGGACCTTGTCGCCGAGCTTCTCGGTGATGACGTTCCAGCCGGCCCAGTCGTCCTCGAACAGCGGGTCCTCGATGGAGACGAGCGGGTACGCGGAGACGAGCTCCTCGTAGTACTCGGTCATCTCGGCGGCGGAGCGCTCCTTGCCCTCGAAGAGGTACTTGCCGTCCTTGTAGAACTCGGAGGCGGCGACGTCCAGGGCGAGGGCGACGTCCTTGCCGGGCACGTAGCCGGCCTGCTTGATGGCCTCCAGGATGAGGTCGAGCGCCTCACGGTTGGAGCCGAGGTTCGGGGCGAAGCCGCCCTCGTCGCCGAGGCCGGTGGAGAGGCCCTTGGTCTTCAGGACGGACTTGAGGGTGTGGTAGACCTCGGTGCCCCAGCGCAGCGCCTCGGAGAAGGACTCCGCGCCGATCGGGGCGATCATGAACTCCTGGATGTCGACGTTGGAGTCGGCGTGCGACCCACCGTTGAGGATGTTCATCATCGGAACGGGCAGCAGGTGCGCGTTCGGGCCGCCCAGGTAGCGGAAGAGCGGGAGGTCGCTGGCCTCGGAGGCGGCGTGCGCGACGGCGAGGGAGACGCCGAGGATGGCGTTGGCGCCGAGCGACGACTTGTCCGGGGTGGCGTCCAGGTCGAACATGGCCTGGTCGATCAGGCGCTGCTCGGTGGCGTCGTAGCCGACGAGCTCCGGGCCGATCTGCTCGATGACGGCGAGGACGGCCTTCTCGACACCCTTGCCGAGGTAGCGGTTCTGGTCACCGTCGCGGAGCTCCAGGGCCTCGAACGCACCGGTGGAGGCACCGGACGGCACGGCAGCACGGCCGGTGCTGCCGTCGTCGAGGCCGACCTCGACCTCGACCGTGGGGTTGCCTCGGGAGTCCAGGATTTCCCGGGCTACGACGACGTCGATGGACGGCACGAGCATCTCCTTCTGGGATGTGACGCTAGGTGTGACGCATGGTCGCAAGGTCTCGTTCGCCTTGCGACAAGAGCCTAACCGGCTCCGGCGCTCCGGCCAGCCGACCGCCCGTCCCCTGGGACGAAAAAGGGCCCAAGAGCATCCAGTAGGGGACGAAAGACCCGGAATCTACTGGACGGTAACGGCAGAACCCCGGTCCGGAGCCACGGGGGAAGGGGGCTCGGGACCGGGGTGGTCACCGCGGGAGGGTCGTCGGGTGCCGGTGAGCCGCCGGACTCACCGCCACCGCGGGCCTTACTTCAGGTGGAGCTGCTGGCCCGGGTAGATCAGGTCGGCGTTCTCGACGACGTCCTCGTTGAGCTCGAAGAGCTTCGCCCAGCCGCCCTCGACGCCCTGCGCCTCGGCGATCTTGCTGAGGGTGTCGCCGGCGACGACCTTGTACTCGCCGTCGCCCTTCTTGACCTTCTTGCCGGTCGGGGTGGTGACGGTCTTCTTGGCGGCGGCCTGCGGGGCGGCCTGGGCGGCGCGCTCCGGGGCCTGGCGCTGCTCGCTGCGGGTGGCGGGGCGCTCCGTGGAGCGCTCGGGGGCGCTCTGCTGCGGGGCGGCCTGCTCGGTGCTCTGCTGCTGCGGAGCGGCCTCGGCGGAGCCGCCGTCGTAGGAGGCGGAGGAGAGGCCGACGCCGCAGCTCGGCCAGGCGCCCTTGCCCTGGCCCGCGAGGACCTTCTCGGCGATGGCGATCTGCTGCGACTTGCTGGCCTGGTCGGCGGTGGAGGCGTAGGCGGTGCCGCCGTACGCGGCCCAGGTGGAGGCCGAGAACTGCAGGCCGCCGTAGTAGCCGTTGCCCGTGTTGATGGACCAGTTGCCGCCGGACTCGCACTGGGCGACGCGGTCCCACTCGGAGGAGGTGGCGGCGGAAGCGGTGCCCGCGGCCATCAGCGGGGCGGCGACGGCCGCGCCGGTGACGCCGACGAGGGCGACGACGCGGGTGGCCTTGGAGGGACGACGACGCTTGCCCGTGCCGGAGAACAGCATGGAGTTTCCTCTTCACCGACGCCTGTGAGGTGAGCTGTCGGGTTCGGGCTTGAAGAGTTCGCCCGGCCGCGTGTCCTTGCACGCGGCTTCACCCCTAGCCGGTCCGTTCGGCCGTCAGTCTCAACGGCCGGGACCGGCGCAAACCTTGGGTCCCCCACTCCTGCCTGCGGCGCTTTCGCGACGACAGTTCCCGGCGGCCGACGGCAGGACTCGGCGTTTCGGTCGACGGGGCCCGCGGTGGCGAGCGGTGTCGACCGTAGACACACAGGTGCTCGAAGTTCAAAGGGCCTTACGACGGACAAATCGCCCTTACTTGCACTCCGTCAGACCTCGTTTGCGCAGGTGAGAGCTGACGGAAGCAAAGTTTGCGGACGTGACACGCCAGTTGGGACGAAGAGACCCATGTCTCACTTTCCCAAAATCGGACATACAGCCCTGAAACGACCTCACTTCTCCGCTGCGGGGTCCGTCAGTTCAAGGCTCTGACCAGGAAGGATGAGATCCGGATCGGCGCCGACCGTCTGGCGGTTGGCGTCATAGAGCGCGTCCCAGCCGCCGGCGAGGTCGTTCGCCTGAGCGATCTCCGACAGGCTGTCACCCGGCCGCACGGTGTACGCGTCACTTGCGCCCGAGTTGACGGGGGTTGAGGTGACCTTGTCCGCAGCTGCGGCATGTCGACCGGAATCCTGAGAGGTGTCCGTTGTGTCGGATTCCTCCGGTGCCGCCTCGCCCCGATGCTTGCCCGTCCCGGGTGTGGCCGACGACACGTCAGACCCGTCCGCGCCGGGGGTCACCGGAGTGGTGGGCGTCACGGGCGCCTTCGAGTCGTCCGGGGACGCGACCGGGGCGTCCGGGGTGCCCGTGGAGGCGTCCGGGGCGCCGGGCGCGGTGGTCGCAGGCGGCGGCGTGACCGTCCCCGTGGGGGCCGGGGTCGTGGGCGCCGGGGTGGTGGCGGACTTCGCGGGGGCGGTGGGCGCGGCCGGGGCCGTGGTGGTCCCCGCCGCCTTCTCGGCCGCCCGCTCCGCCTTGTCGGCGCGCTCGGTGGCCGGCGCGGTCGTCCCGGCGGTCTCCGTCGCCTCCGGCCGGGCGTCGGCGGCGGCCCTCGTGGAGGTGCCGCCGGTCCAGTTGGACTCGGGCGCGACGCCGCCCTCTTCCTCCTCCTGGACCGCGGGGCCCGGCTGGACGCCGGTCGCCCTGCCGTCGTTCTCCAGACCGGCGATGGGCGCGCAGGTGGCCCAGTCGGTGCTGCCGGAGGCGAGCGCCTTCTCGGCGACGGTGATCTGCTGCGCGCGGCTGGCGAGGTCGGGGCTGGGGGCGTACGCGAGTCCGCCGTGCCGCTCCCACGCCTCCTGCGTCATCTGGAGGCCGCCGTAGGCGCCGTTGCCGAAGTTGGCGCTCCACTGCCCCCCGGACTCGCAGGCGGCGACCCGGTCCCAGGTGGCCGCGTCGGCGGCGGAGGCGGAGCCGGTGGCGAGCAGCGGCAGCGCCAGGGCGGATCCGGTCACTCCGGCGGTGACGACGAGCGCGGGAGCCTGGCGGGGTCGACGGTGTCGTCCGTTTCCGGAAAGCATGTCGGGGCCTTTCGCGTGACGGCGGGGACGGCGGGTGCGCCTGGGACGGCCGGGATGGGGCCGAACGTTGGCGCGAACGTAGCCGCATTCGAACGTCCGTCACAAGTCGATGGCTGCGCGATCACGCGAAGATCACATTTCTGACACGCCGTCATCCGCCGTGACGGGGTGCGGAAGGGGTGAACTCCACCGGAAGCGTGCGCAACCCCCGCATGATGAGCCCGCCGCGCCACCGCAGTTCGTCCGGATCGGCGCCAAGTCGCAGGTCCGGCAGGCGGGTCAGGAGGGTGGCGAGCGCGGTCTGCCCCTCCAGCCGGGCGAGCGGCGCGCCCAGGCAGTAGTGGATGCCGTGGCCGTAGCCCAGGTGCTGGTTGTCCTTGCGGGCGAGGTCGAGGGTGTCCGGCGCGCCGAAGCGGTCCGGGTCGCGGTCGGCCGCCGCGAGGACGACGAGGACCGGGTCGCCGGCCGGGATCGGCTGCCCGCCGAGGGTGAGGCCGGTGGTCGCGTACCGCCAGGTCGCCAGCTCGACCGGCCCGTCGTACCGCAGCAGTTCCTCGACGCCGGTCTCCAGGAGCCCGGTCTCCCCGGCGGCGAGCGAGGACTGGAGGAGGGCCCGCTGGTCCGGGTTGCGCAGCAGGGCGTAGGTGCCGTTGCCGATCAGGTTGATGGTCGTCTCGAAGCCGGCGAAGAGCAGCACGAAGCACATGGCGACGGCCTCGGCCTCGGTGAGGTGGTCGCCGTGGTCGGAGGCGCGGATCAGCCCGGAGATGAGGTCGTCGGCCCCTTCCTCCCCCAGGCCGTCCCGCTTCCGGTGGATCAGCTCCGCGAGATAGCCGCGGATCTTCTTCACCGACCGCGCCACCCCGCCCCGCGGGCCGCCGCCGTGCCGGATCATCATCCCGGCCCAGTCCCGGAAGTCGTCCTGGTCCTCGGCGGGGACGCCGAGCATGTCGCAGATGGCGTAGATGGGCAGCGGGAAGGCGAACTCGTGGATGAGGTCGGCGCTCCCCCGCTCGGCGAAGCCGTCGATCAGCCGGTCCGCCAGCTCCTGCACGCGCGGCGCGAAGGCGGCGACCCGGCGCGGGGTGAACGCCTTCGACACCAGGCGCCGCAGCCGGGTGTGGTCCGGCGGGTCGATGTTGAGGAGGTGGGTCATCAGACCGGCGCTGCGCTCGCCCGGGATGCCTGTCTTGCCCGGTTCGGCGTGGTGCACGGGGTTCTTGGACAGCCGCTGGTCGGCGAGGGCCTGCCGGGCGTCCGCGTACCGGGTGACGAGCCAGGCCTCGACGCCGCTGGGCAGGGTGGTCCGGTGCACCGGCGCGTGCTCCCGCAGCCAGGCGTACGCCGGGTAGGGGTCGCTCGCGAACTCCCAGCTGAAGAGGGCGGGCACCGGCCCGTCGGCGGCGCCGGAGACCGGGCAGGAGGCGGCGGCCGGGGCGGGGCTCGTACGGGGCGTTCCGGGCGTACCGGGCGTCGGGGCGGGTCCTTCACTCACGCCCCGACCGTACCGTCCGGGCCACCGGGCCCCCGCGGCCGACCTGACGTGATCACCGGCCGGTGACCACGCCGTGACGGCCCGTGCCCTACATTTCCCGCGTGGACCTCCCCTTGCTCAGAAGCACGTTCGCGGTCGTCGAGAGACGGGCCGAACACGCCGTCACGTACTTCTACTCGCACCTCTTCTGGCGCAACCCCGGAGTGCGGGAGCTCTTCCCCGAGGACATGGCCCCGCAGCGCGACCGGCTGTTCGCCGCGCTCACCCACGTGGTGACCGGCCTCGACGAGCCCGGGCTCCCCGACTACCTGGGGCGGCTCGGCCGCGACCACCGCAAGTTCCTCGCCACCCCCGCCCTCTACGCGGCGGTCGGCGAGAGCCTGCTCGCCGCCTTCGCGCACGCCGCCGGGTCGGCGTGGACGATCGAGGCGGAGAAGGCGTGGTCCGAGGCGTACGGGCGGGTCGCCGAGATGATGCTGCGGGGCGCCGACGAGTCCGCGGCGGCCGGGGAGCCCGCCTGGTGGGACGCGGACGTCGTCGGCCACGAGCGGCACGGCGACGACCTGGCCGTCCTCACCCTCCGCCCCCGCCGGCCGTTCCCCTATCTCCCCGGCCAGTACGCCGGCGTCAGCTCGCTCCGGGTCCCCCGCGTGTGGCGCACCTACTCGCTCGGCAACGCCCCCCGCCCGGACGGCACCCTCGACCTGCACGTGAGCCGCATCCGGGGCGGGGCGATGAGCACGGCCCTGGTGGACGACGTCCGCCCGGGCGAGACGCTGCGGCTGAGCGCGGCCGGCGGCGCGGCGGTCTGCCGTACGGCCCCGGGCGAGCTGCGTACCTACATATGCGCCGGTACGGGCTGGGCGCCGGTGAAGGCCCTCCTGGAGGAGGCGGCCGGGGCCGACCCGGCGGCCGAGGGCCGGATCTTCATGGTGGCCCGGTCCCGCGAGTACCTGTACGGGCGGGAGGACCTGGACCGGCTGGCCGCCCGGCTCCCCGGCCTGAGCGTCACGCACATCACCTCGGCCCCCCGCCACCCCCGCGACCAGGCGACCGAGCGCCTGCTGACCGCGCTGCGGGCCTGCGGGCGCTGGCCCGACCACGACGTCCATCTGGCCGGCCCGCCCGGCTTCCTCACCGAGGTCGCCGAGGTCCTGGCGGAGCTGGGCGCCGACCCGGCCCGCACCCGGCACGACGCCCTCCCGCCGGTCGGCCGCTTCAGCGCCCGCCCGGCCTCCCGCGCCGAGTGGCTGCTCCAGCCGCCCGCGGTCCACTGGCACGACCCGGCGGCACGCGCCCCGCGACAGGCCTGACGGCTCCGGTCAGAGGCTCGCGAACCGCCGGCGGGTGGTCTCCGGGGTGCGCGGCCGCCGGCCCTCGACCTCGGCCTTGAGGTCGGCGAGCGTCTGCGCGGCGAGCTCCCGGCGCCAGGCCAGCTCGCCCCGGCGCATGGCGCCGGAGACGGCGCACGTCCTGCGGTAGTCGACGTCCGCGCGCCCGCCCGGCCCCTGGCGGAGGATCTCCTGGCAGCGGAAGGCGTCCTCGGCCCCCTCGATCGCGGTCACCACGTCGAGCACCGTGATGTCGCCCGGGGCGCGGGCCAGCCGGAAGCCGCCGCGCGGGCCGGTGGTGGAGGTGAGGATGCCGGCCCGGACGAGGGCCTGGAGCTGCTTGTTGAGATAGGCCGCGGGCAGCTCGTAGAACGCCGCCAGCTGGGTCGCCTTGACCGCCGCCCCGTCCTCCACCCAGGTCAGGTTGAGGCAGCTGTGCAGCGCCCACTCGACGCCCTCGCTCATCTGCATGTTCTGGATACTACCCATCCGAAACCCACTGCGGCGGTGGGCCGGCCGCGGGCCCTCACAGCCCTTCGGCCGCCCGGATCGCGTCCCGGTACGCCCGGGCCGCCGCCCGCAGCGCCGCCTCCGGGTCGACGCCGTCGGCCTCCGCGCGGGCCGCGAGGGCCAGCAGCTCGTAGCCGATGCCGGCGCCCTCCGGGAGCGGCACGTCGAGTCCGGCCGTGCGGACCCGGCTCGCGAGCTTCGCGGCGAGCGCCAGGCCCGGCTGCCCGACCGGCACCCCGTCGGTCACGGACTCCCGGCCCTTCTCGACGGCCTTGGCGGCCAGCCAGTGGGCGCGGACGTCCTCGGGGGTCTCGGCGGTCTCGTCGCCGAAGATGTGCGGATGGCGCTGGATCAGCTTCTCGACGAGGGTGCCGGCCACGTCGTCGACGGAGAACGGCTCCTCGGCGTCCTCCTCGGCGATCCGCGCGTGGAAGACGACCTGGAGGAGGACGTCCCCCAGCTCCTCGCGCAGCTCGTGCCGGTCGCCGGCCTCGATCGCCTCGACCAGTTCGTACGCCTCCTCGATGGCGTACTTGGCGAGGCCCTGGTGCGTCTGGAGCGAGGACCAGGGGCACCGGCGCCGGATGACGTCCATGACCTGGACGAGGTCGAGGAGGCGGGCGCCGGGCAGGTCGTACGAGCCGGGCAGCAGCTCCAGGTCGGGCATGGCGATCCGGCCGGAGCCGGCCAGTCGCGCGAGCCCGTCGGTGAGGCCCCGGTCGCCCTCGCCGGAGGGCAGGACCAGGACGGTACGGCCCCCGGCGCAGGCGGCGACCAGCTCCTCCGCGGTGGGGCGGAGGTGCTCGACGGCGACGCCCGCCTCCCGCAGATAGGGCAGCTGGGGGTGGTGCTCGTCCGGGCAGAGGACCCGGTCGGCGCCGCGCAGCGCCTCCCAGGCGGGCCAGGACAGCAGTCCGGGCGCCACCCGGTGGCTGGCGGTGAGCAGGACGACGCGGCCGGGGTTCTCGGAAGTCACCCTTCGAACCTACCCCGGGAGCGGGGTCAGCCCGGCAGCTGCTCGGCTCCGGCGGCGCCCTGCCCCTGGGTGACCCGGACCAGCCAGGGGGCGGTGTCGGCGCCGGTGTCGAGCTGGACCTTGGTGTCGTCCCAGGCGCCGTAGCGCGGGTTCACGTCGATGTCGAGGGACTTCGACGCGGTGGCGAAGAGGTCCTGGAGCTTCTGCTGGCCCTCGGGGGTCTCGGTGATCCCCAGCTTCTCGATGATCTTCGTCATCAGGACGTTGCGCCGGACGACGTCGCCGATCTGGCCGGGGGCGACGCCCTGCTGCTGGAGCAGGACGGCCTCCAGGCCCTCCTTGCCGCCGTTCTCGCGGACGAACGCCTCGCGGGTCTCCTGCAGTTCGGCGCGGCTGGCGGTGACGCCCTGGTCGGCGGCGACCTTGCCGAGGATCCGGTCGAAGATCATGCCGTTGAGCTTCTGCCGGCCGAGGTCGCCGGTGGCGGCGATCAGCTGGGCGGACTGCGGGGACGCCGACTGCGCGTCGCGGGCCGCCCGCACCTCGGCCTGCAGGGCGGAGACGTCGATCCGCTCGCCCCCGACGACGGCCGCCGCCCCTGGATGGGCCTCGCCGCCGCAGGCGGTCAGCAGCGGGGCCGCGGCGAGGAGCGCGGCGGAGAGGGCAAACGCGGTGCGGCGGCGTGCGGGGCTGTCGTGGCGGCGGTCGCGGCGGTGCAAAGGAGCCTCCCGGGCTGGTCGTGCGTCAGTTGGACGACCTTGCGGTGATCGATGGTAGGGAGTCGCCGAGGCCGTAGCCACTCCTTCGCAGCGACAACTTGCGCGTCACCGTGGAACGGGGGTCACTTCCGGACGACCGTCTCCCACAACGAGGCACCCGCCGCCCGGGTGTCGGCCCGGGCGCCCTCCTTCTCGCGGCCCGCGTGCGTCTCGGCCACCAGGTAGTGCGGCCTGCGCTTCACCTCGTAGTAGATGCGGCCGACGTATTCGCCGATCAGCCCGACCATGACCATCTGGACGCCGGCGAGGGCGGTGACGGCGACGAGGAGCGTGACGTAACCCGGCGTGTCGACGCCGTGCGCGAGGGCGTCGGCGACGATCCAGCCGGCGTACGCGAGGGCGAGCGAGACCAGCAGCAGGCCGAGGTAGACGGCGGCGCGCAGCGGCTTGTTGTTGAAGGAGAGCAGGCCGTCGAGGCCGTAGTTGAGGAGCTTGCCGAAGGTCCACTTGGACCGGCCCTCCTCGCGCACCGCGTTCTCGTAGGCGAAGGTCGTGGTCCGGAAGCCGACCCAGGAGAACAGCCCCTTGGAGAAGCGGTTGTACTCCCCCAGGCCGAGGATCGCGTCGACCGTGCGCCGGGACAGCAGCCGGAAGTCGCCCACGCCGTCCACGAGTTCGACGTCCACCAGCCGGTTGATCGCCCAGTAGTAGACGCGGGCGGTGAGGGTGCGGGTGACCCGGTCGCCCTCCCGGGTACGACGGGCGACGACCTGGTCGTACCCCTCGGCGTGCAGCGCGACCATCCGGTGCACCAGCTCCGGCGGGTGCTGGAGGTCGGCGTCCATGATGACGACGGCGTCGCCGGCCGCGTGCCGGAGACCGGCCAGCATGGCGGCCTCCTTGCCGAAGTTGCGGCTGAAGGAGACGAAGCGGACCCGGGCGGGGTCGGCGGCGGCGAGGTCCCGCAGGATCGGGAGGGTCCGGTCGCGGCTTCCGTCGTCCACGTAGACGATCTCGAAGTCGCCCTCCAGGGCGTCGAGTTCCTTCGTCACATGGGAGTGGAAGCGGGCGAGGACGTCCTCCTCGTTGAAGCAGGGGACGACGAGAGAGAGCAGCACATCCGACACCCAAAGGCAGGCCGGTGACCCGCCCGCCCCACCGGGGTGACGCCGAGACGACCATTGCGTGAACTGCCCCGCGGCGGCCGTCCCGCGCCCCTCCGGCGCTGCGATATTCGACCCGCCATGCGAACTGCCCTGCGAACCGCCACCCCCGGAACCGCCGCCCCGGGAACCCCTCCCGCGCCCCGCCGCGGCACGGCCGCCGCCTCCGCCCTGGCCGCGCTGCTCACCGCCGTCGCCGTCTGCGCCGGGGACGCGGCGGCCCGGGTCTTCCCCTTCGGCCCGCGCCACCGGTCGGTGAACGACCTGGCCAACCAGTTCGTCCCCTTCCACGCCCACCTGTGGGACCTGCTGCACGGCCGCGCCGACGGCGGCCTCCTGCTGAACTGGCAGTCGGGCTGGGGCACGAGCTTCCTCCCCGACCTCGGCACCTATCTGTCGAGCCCGCTGGCACCCCTGGTCGCGCTGGCCCCGCGCGCCGACATCGAGTACGCCGTCTACGCCCTCACCGTCCTGAAGACCGCCCTCGCGGCGGCCGCGACCGCGTTCCTCCTGCGCCGGCTCTCCACCGCCCCCGCCTGGTGGTGGCCGGCGGTGCTCGGCGCCGGGTACGCCCTGTGCGGCTGGTCGGTGGTGGAGGGCACGTACAACCCGATGTGGCTGGACGGCCTGATCGCCTTCCCGCTGCTGTGCCTGGTGGCGGAGTGGGCCCGCGAGGGCGTCCGCCCGCTGCTGTCCGTGCTGACGGTGGCGGTCTGCTGGACGGCGAACTTCTACACCGCCTACATGGCGACGCTCGGCGCCGCCCTCTTCCTCCTCGCCCGCCTGGCGACGACCGGCCCCTTCCGGCCCCGCGCGCTGCTGCGGGCCGCGACGGCCACCGTGCTCGGGACCGGCCTCGCCGCGCCCGTGCTCGTCCCCGTCCTGCTGTCGACCCGGCAGGCGTACCCGGGCGTCGTCCGGGACTTCGAGGCGGCGGGCGCGGCCGACGTGCTGGCCCGGCTGCTGCCGGGGACGTACGGCTTCGCCACCCCGGCCGCGTTCGTCGCCGCCCCGGTGCTGCTGCTCGCGGCGACGCTCGCCTTCCGCAAGGACGTGCCGGGCCGGGAACGGTGGGTGTGGACCGGTCTCGTCCTCGGCACGGCGCTCTCCCTCCAGTGGGGCCCGACGCACCTGGTGTGGCACCTCTTCGCCACGCCGAACGGCAGCCCGTACCGCCAGACCTTCGTCCTCTCCGGACTGCTCGTCGTCGCCGCCCACACCGGTCTCGCCCGCGGCCTGCCCGGCCGGCGGGCCCTCGCCGGCGGAGCCGCCGTCGTCCTCGCGCTGACGGCCGGCGCCCTCCCCAGCGACCTCGCCACCCGGCCCGCGCTGCTCCTCGCCGTCGCCGGGCTCGCCGCCGTGGCGGGCGCCCTCGCGCTCCCCCGCCGCCCCCGGTACGCCGTCCTCGCCGCGCTGCTCGTCACCAGTGCGCTGCTCGGCCAGGCCGCCGCGACCACCGCGTACGCGGACCGCAGACGGCCGGCGCACCTCGACGACTACCCGCCGTACGGCCCCGGGCAGGAACGCCGGGCGGCGGCCCTGGCGGCGGCCGGCGGCATGCCCGCGTACCGCACCGACCCGGGCCTCCCCCGGGTCGCCGGCAACGACCCGCTGCTCCTGGGCGGCCAGGGCGCCGCCTACTACAGCAGCCACACCCCCGCCGTCCTCACCGAACTGCTCACCGCCCTCGGCGGCGGCTGGACCTCCCGCGGCCGCAACCTCCAGAGCCTCGACAACCCGGTGACGGACGCGCTGTTCGCGGTCGGCGCCCGGTGGCGGGACGGCGAGGTCGTCCGTACGGCGACGAGGCTGCCGCTCGTGACGGTACGGCCGCCGGCCCCCGCGCCCGTCCTCGGCCCGGACCCCTTCCGCAACCAGGAACTCCTCCTCGGCGCCGGGGTGTACACCCGCCCGGCGGGGACCGGATCCTGCCCGGTGGGAACGGAGGTCTTCCTCTGGGCCCCCGAGCGCACGGGCGAGGCCCGCCTCGGCACCGGCGCCCCGGTGCGGCTCCTCGGCGGCGGACCCAAGCGGCGCGCCGCGATGGCCTCCCTGGGCGTCCAGCGCGCCGCCGGCGACCGCCCCCGGCTCCCGACGGGCAGGGGCCCGGCCGAGGTCGGCTGCCTGGACCACGACCGGCTCCGGGCGGCGGTGACGGCCCTGCGGGACCGGGCCGCCGTCACCGTGGAGACCACGTCGACGGGGCTCACCGCCCGCCTCCCGGCAGGCACGACCGGCACGGTGGTGGTCGCCGCCCCGGCCATCCCCGGCTGGCGCTGCGAGGACCGCGCGCCGGAGCCGTACGCGGGCCTCCTCGCCGTCCGGGTCACCGCGGCGACCACTGTGACCTGCACGTTCCGCCCACCGGGCCTGCTGCCGGGCCTGGCGGCGGCGGGAGCGACACTCCTGGCGCTGGCGCGCCGTCTCTGTGGGCAGGCGTCCCGTCCCTGTGGGCAGGCGTCCCGCAGGGCGGGACGGGTGGGCACAGGGACGGCGCCCCTTGCCGGGCCCTAGGCTTCCGCGCCTGAACCCGCACCGGCTGTACGGCTCCGTACGGGTGCGGGTCCAGGCTCGGGGCGCGGAGGCACCGCTGAGGGTGCCGTTCCGTTGTGCCCACCCGTTCCGCCCCAGCGGAACGATTGCCCACAACGAAACGGCGCTACGGCGCTACGGGCGCTTGTACGGGGTCGTCATGATCTCCATGTTGTGGCCGTCCGGGTCGGCGAAGTACGCGCCGCGGCCGCCGAAGAGGCCGTTCACCTCGTGCGGCCGGGTGTGGGACGGGTCCGCGAAATAGGTGACCCCGGCCGCCTCCAGGCGGTCGATCATCGCGTCGAAGTCCTCGTCACGGACGAGGAAGGCGTAGTGCTGCCCCTGGATGGGCCCTTCGGGCGCCTGGTAGAAGTCGAGCGTCACGCCGTTGGCGAGGTCGACGGGGAGGAAGGGGCCGAAGGGGGCTCCCACCTCCAGGCCGAGGATCCCGGCGAGGAAACGGGCGGAGGCGGAGCGGTCGGAGGAGTGGATGACGGTGTGGTTCAGCTGGACGGTAGGAAGGGTCACGCTTCCGACCGTACGGGACGGATGCCGCCCCCGCCCCTCGCTTATCGGCCGAAAACGTCAGGCGTGGCGCCCCAGTTGACGCTGGTGCTCCAGGGCGCGGCGCAGCTCCGCCGCCGGCGGGTGGTAGGGCCCGTACAGCCGCTCGGTGTCGAGGAGGAGCCGGTGCAGCTCCGCCTGGCCCTCCTCGTGCTGTCCGGTCGCGACCAGCAGCAGCCCGGTGCGGCGCCGGACGTCGAAGGCGCGGCCGGGGTCCTGGGCGGGGCCCTGCTCGAAGGAGGGGAGGACGGCGCGGAAGGCGGCGAGGGCGTCGGCGGTCTCGCCGAGCTGCTCCAGGCAGAGCGCGATGTCGTAGCGGAACTGGGCGTTGCCCGGGTCGTCGGCGGAGAGCCGGCGCAGCTCGGGCAGGGCGCGCCGGTACTGCCCGTCGTCGAGGAGGGTGGAGGCGTACTGCTTGCGCAGGATCCGGACGACCGGGGACGCCTCGCCGTGTGCGGCGGCTGCGGCCGGGAGGATCCCGCCGAGCAGGTCGACGGCCTGGGTGAGGGCGCCCTCGCCGAGGAGCCGCTTCACCTCCTCCACCGTGCCGGCCACGTCCGCGCCGCGGGGGTCCTGGGCGGGGTCCTGGGCGGGGGCCGGGGGCTGGGCGGGGACGGCGATCCGGGGGTCCGCGACGGCCGGGCGGGCCGCCGGGGCCGGGGCGGCGGGGCGGGGCGCGGCGGGCCAGGGGGCGTGCGGGCGGAGGAACGGGCGGGTGGGGTCCAGCGGGCCCGAGGGGGTGCCGCGCGCGGGGAGCAGCGGCAGCAGCGCCTCGTAGACCTCGTGGGCGCCGGAGGGGCGGGCGGCCGGGTCCTTGGCGAGGAGGCGCAGGACGAGGGCCTCCAGGGCGTCGGGGACCTCGGGGCGGACCTGGCGGAGCGGGAGGGGCGGCTCGTAGAGGTGGCGGTGGAGCACGCCGAGGGCGGTGGAGCCGGCGAACGGCACGTTCCCGGAGAGGAGTTCGTGGAGCAGGATGCCGAGCGCGTACAGGTCGGTCTGCGGGCCGACGGCGCCGCCCATGGCCTGTTCGGGCGCCATGTAGGCGGGGCTGCCGATGGGTTCGCCGGTGTGGGTGAGGCGGGTGGTGTCGGAGTCGAGGACGGAGGCGACGCCGAGGTCGAGGACGGTGACGGTGCCGTCGGGGCGGACCATCACGTTCCGCGGCTTGAGGTCGCGGTGGACGATCGGCACCGCGTGGACGGCGGCGAGCACCGCGCAGAGCTGGGCGGCGACGCAGACGGCCCACTCCCAGGGGTAGGGGTCGTGCTCGGCGAGGTGGTCGGCGAGGTCGGCGCCGTCGACGTACTGCATGACGAGGTACAGGTCGTCGCCGTCGCTGCCGGCGTCGTGGACGGTGACCAGGCCGGGGTGGTCGACGTGGGCGGTGACCCGGCACTCGCGGACGAAGCGGCGGCGGAGTTCGTCGGCGGCGGTGGCGGGGCCGGTGAGGGCGGCGGGGCTGAGGAGCTTCACGGCGACCCGGCGGTCGAGCCGGGTGTCGTACGCGGTCCACACCTGGCCCATGCCGCCCTGGCCGATGACGGTGGCGAGCTCGTACCGCCCGCCGACGACACGGCCGTTCACTTCTCCCCTTCCTTGCGGAGGAGGTCGCTGAGCTCGTCGAGTTCGGCGCGGACCTGGTCGATGCGGGGAGTGGGCGGGGCGGCCGGGGGCGGCGCGGCGTGCGCGTACGGGTTGGCCTGCTGCGGCGCGTACGGGTGCGGGACCGGGCCGGGGTGCGGGCTCGCGTGCGGGCTCGGCACGGTGGTCGCCGTGCCCGGGTGGACGGGCGGGTACCCGTAGCCGTACCCGGGTACGGGCGGGTGCGCGGGCGCGTGCGGGACCGGGGGGAGGGCCGGGGCCGGGGTGTGGTGGTGGCGGGTGTCGACGATGAGGTAGTAGCAGACCACCGCGACCATCTGGACGAGCAGCACGATCATGCCCGTGGTGTTCATCCACGTGCCGGCGAAGCGCTGTTCCAGGGGGACCACGCACGCGATGTTGAGGACGAGCTGGGCCCAGAAGAGGGCCCAGTCCCGTCCCGTACGGCGCATGATCGCGATCCGGAGCATCGCGACCCAGGCGAGGAAGCCGAGGGAGACGACGACGAGGACGGTGAGGAGCACGCGGACGGCGATGGCCCCGGCGGACGCACCGCCCGGTCTCGGCGCGGGAGCGGGCGACGGTCCGTACATGCGTGTTCCCCCCAGGAAGCTGATCAGGCTTCGAGGGTAAGGGACCGGGCAGGGGCCGTCACCCGCCCGGGCGGGGGCCGTCACTCGGACCGGACGCTCCCGTCGGCGAGGCCGTCGTAGAGGCCCTGGACGAGCTGTTCGCCCAGCCGCGCGGCGAGCCGCAGGGCCTCCTCGAAGTCGGCGAGGGCGCGGTACTGGACGCCGTGCCGGCGCTGGTCGGCGAGCGGGAGCCGGGGCAGCTGGAGGCGGCGGACGTCGAGCCGGGTGGCGGTCGAGGCGAAGCTGCTGGCCTGCCGGTTGTTGGCGGTGCCGCGCAGGAATCCGGCGAGGAACCAGGGGTCGAGGGCGTCCGGGTCGGGGCGGAGCAGCTGGAGGCTGCGGCCCAGGGCGGCGCCGGCGGTGGCGGCGTCGACGACGCGGGCGGCGGGGCCGCCGCCGAGGACGGGCACGACGACGTCGCCCTCGCGGACGAGGACGGGGTCCTCGGCCTGGCCGTCGGCGGCCTCGGGGAGGGTGCCGGAGGGGGCGGCGCCGGTGAGCACGTCGTGCTCGGTGAGGACGGGGATCTCGCGGCCCGCGGGGGCGGTGCCCTGGCCGCCGGTGCGGAGCTGGAGGGCGCCGGTGCGGGCCAGTTCGCCGACGGTGGTGAGCGGGCGGGCCGCGGGGCGGGCCGGTCCGGGGGCCGGGGCGAGGGCGCGGGTGCGGACGAGGGTGGCGTCCAGGCGTTCGCGGACGGCGGCGAGTTCGGTGGCGGAGCCGCCGGCGTCGGGGGCGGTGAGGTAGCGGGCGGGGGCGAGGTCGACCTCGTCGTCGAGGAGGTCGATGACGGGGACCGCGCGGGCGAGGGTGTCGTCGGCGGCGCGGCCGGCCCAGGCGTCGAGGACCGCGTTCTGCAGGGTGGTCCAGGGCAGCTTGTCGCGGCCCGCGTCGGGGACGAGCCCGGCGGTGTCGACGAAGAGGGCCTCGGCCGGGGGGCGGCGGTCGGCGGCGGGGCGGACCAGGACCCAGAGGTGGAGCGGGATGCCGTACGGGGGCGCGGCGCCGGCCGGGAGGGCGATGACGGCCCGCAGGGCGCCGCGGCGCAGCAGGTCGGCGCGGATGCGGCGGCCGGAGCGGCGGGAGGCGACGGCGGGGGGCATGAGGAGGACGGCGGTGCCGCCGTCGCGGAGCCGGGCCAGGGCGTGCTGGACCCAGGCGAGCTCGGACTCGGTGCGGGCGGGGAAGCCGTACTCCCAGCGGGGGTCGTAGGCGAGTTCGTCGTGGCCCCAGGCGCGCTCGTTGAACGGCGGGTGGGTGAGGACGGTGTCGGCGCGCAGCTCGGGGAAGGCGTCGGCGCGGAGGGTGTCGCCGGCGGCGGAGCGGATGTCGGCGTCGCCGTGGAGGGCGAGGCGGAGGGCGGAGAGCGCGGCCAGTTCGGGGTCGGCGTCCTGGACGGCGAGGGTGGTGGGGTGGGCGGCGGCGCGGAGCAGGCCGCCGGTGCCGGAGGCCGGGTCGAGGAGGACGGTGGCGGGCGGGTCGCCGGCGCTCGCGGTCGCGGCGGCGGCGAGGGCGGCCATCAGCTCGGCGAGCGGCGGCGGGGTGAGCGTGTACTGCCGCGGGTTGGCGTCCAGGTGGCGGCCGAGCAGGAACTCGAAGCACTGGCGGGGGCCGCCCAGTTCGGCGGCGAGCTCGATGGCGGCGCGCAGCAGCGGGGCGGCGGGGGCCAGTTCGCCGGCGGTGGGGGTGGGGACGGCCCGGGGGATGCCGAAGCGGACGGTGAGGACCTCTTCGAGGGCGCCGGGCAGGGCGTCGGTGAAGCGCGGGTCGGGGAGGGCCGCGAGCGCGGTGACGCCGGGGGGCCGCTCGCGCAGGAGCAGCAGGACGCAGCCGGTGTGGACGAGGCCGGTGAGGGTGGAGACGGGGTGGCCGGCGAGCTGCTGCCACACGCGCTCGCGGAGCGGGACCTCGGCGAGCTTGCCCTGCTCGCGGAGCCACTGCTCGACCTCGGGGAGGGAGAAGGAGGGGCTGGTCTCGGTGCCGCCCACGGGCTTGGGGAAGTCGGCGTGGCGGCGGCGCCAGTTGCTGACGGCGGCCCTGCCGACGCCCGCGAGCCGGGCGATGCCGGCGGCGGTGACCTCTGTAGCGCTGTCCTCGGGCACCTGCACCCTCCGTCCGTCCTGTGGGAAACACCGAGCATACCGACGAACCCCATTCACGGTGTGAGCCGAGCAGATATTCGTGAACACGGTTGACTCGGTTCACAGACTCTGCTGTGATTACGCCATCGAAACGCGGAGTCCACAGGAATCCCCCTCGACACCTGAAAGGTGTTCACAGCCATGTCGAAGTCGCAGCAGCGCAACTGGTTCGCCCGCCACAAGGTCCTCACCGCGGCCGGCGCGATCGTGGTCGTCGTCGCCATCGGCGCGGCGATGGGCGGGGGCGGGGAGGACACCAAGACCCCCGAGGCGAAGTCCTCCGCCCCGGCGGCCTCCGGCTCGAAGGACTCCGGCGCCACCGGGTCCGAGGCCCCGGAGAAGCCGAAGGCCGTCACCATCGACGGCGACGGCGACTTCGAGGTCGGCTCGGACGTGAAGCCCGGCCTCTACCGCTCGACGGGCAACAAGGACGCCGAGTGCTACTGGGAGCGCGCCAAGGACGCGACCGGCGAGGTCGACTCGATCCTCGCGAACGACAACGTGACCGGCACGGCCTACGTCGAGATCAAGGCGTCCGACAAGCTCTTCAAGTCCACGAGCTGCGGCACCTGGGAGGCCGTCGACCCCAAGGCCGCCGGCACCCCCTCCGGCACCACCGTCAAGGGCTCCGCCGGCACCCTCAAGGTCGGCGTCGACATCGCCCCCGGCACCTACAAGTCCACCGGCAACAAGGACGCCGAGTGCTACTGGGAGCGCTCGAAGGACGCGAGCCACGGCGTCGACTCGATCCTCGCCAACGACAACGTGACGGGCACGGCGGTCGTCAAGATCACCGCCAAGGACGCCTACTTCAAGACGGCGGGCTGCGCCGACTGGACGAAGACGGGCTGAGGCGGCCGCGGCAACGGGCAGGAACGGGAAAGCCCCGCCGGACAAGGTCCGGCGGGGCTCCCCCTCACGTCGCTTCCGAACTCAGTCGCCCGGAACCGGCGCCACGGTCACCTGTCCGTCCTGGAGGTACTCGATGAGCACCGGGACCCCGAGGGGATGCATCCAGAAATGCATGTCCGCATCCATGAGGTCCTCCGCGCGCCGGATCGCCACCTCGACGGGCATGGTGACGTCGGGCATCGACAGATCGCCCCAGAAGAGCGCGACCAGCCGCCCCTCCTCCGCGTACGGGGACAGGTACGCGGCCGCGGCCCGTCCCCAGTCCTCGTCCGTCTCGCAGACCACGCGATCGGTGTACGGGGCCCGGCTCCAGTCCAGATCCGCGCCACCGGCCACGGGGAACCGTGACAGGCTCTCCGCCCTCAGCCGGCGCGTCTCCTCCGCCGACAGCTTCACGACAGTGCCGCTGTCCGGGTCCTTCTTGTCGTTCATGAACGACGGAAGGTAGCCGGGCTCCGTTCCGTAGAACTCGTATCCGCTCACACGTTCCTCCTGAGCCATGGTGTCACGCTGGTTCCGGGCCACCTGATGGCGTACTTCCTGACCGAGGACTTCTTTCCGGTCATCACGTTGATGTGAGTGCCCTTCTTGTCGTCCACGTCCAGGCGGAACTCCCGGTACTCTCCACCGCTCGTCGCTCTGAATCCCGTGACGCGGCCGAAGGTCTCCACCGCCTTCTCCAGGGTTCCGCGCATGGTCCTGCGCGAGCCGACGTCGACCGGTCCCACGATGTCCAGGCCCATGTTCCGGGCCTGCTCGAAGGAGTCCGCGTCCAGGGTGACCTCGCTCTCCGGCTTGTCCGGCTTGCACTCGCACACCTGCGAGTGGCCCTTGACCTTGCCGCCGCAGTTGTGCACCAGCACCGCGTCGCTCGGGTCGGCGGCCATCACCGCGTCGCCGGCGAACACGAAGTACGTGTGCAGGCCCTCGATGCTCAGGTCGTACGTGGTCCGGTCGGCCTTGTACGACTTGACCTCGACGATCGCGGTCGGGGCGCCCTCTCCGTTCTGGAGCTTCTGGCCGACCTGGAGGTCGCCCGCCTGCGTCCAGGCGTTGCGGGTGGACTCGTAGAACTGGTGGTGCTCGGTGGTCTGGATCGTCTTCCGGCCGGCCTCCGTCGTGAGGGTGACATCGACGTAGTCGCGGTCGGTCTTGGTGACGATCACCTGCTTGACCTCGTGGACCTCCTTGGTCTTCTTGCCGGGCTCGGCCGTGAGGACCTTGTCGCCCTTCTTGACCTCGGAGATCTTCTTGGTCGTGCCGTCGGCCATGAGGACCGGCGTCGCCGCGGTGAAGCTGTGCGGCGTGTCACCGCGCCGGATCGGGCAGCCACCGCCCGAGCCGCCGTCGGAGGACGGGGAGTCCTTCGACTTCGCGCCGTTGCCCTTGCCCTTCGCGCCGAACGCGCCGCCCATGACCGCGCCGATCGTCGCCGCCTTCGCGGCTCCGGCGACCGAGCAGCCCTCCTCGCTGTTCACACAGGAGGTGCCGTACTCGACGGCCCCGGTCAGGGCCTCCTCGCCGGCGTTCTCCGCGACGTTCGTCGCGATCTTGCCGGCCGTGCCGGAGAGCAGCTTGCCCGCGGCGCTCGCCGCGAGACGGCCGCCGACGCCGCCGGCCGCGCCGGTCACGGCGCCGATGGCGACCGCGCCGAGGAAGCCGCCGACCGACTTCGGACCGTCGCTCATCATGTAGCCGACGCCGTTGGCCGCCGCGCCCGCGAGGGCGGCGCAGCCGACGGCACCCACACCGGCCGTGATCGCGGTGCAGCCCGCGAAGACGGCGATGCCGGTGGCCACCGAGGCGATGGTGGAGGCGTGCTGCTTGACGAAGTTGGCTGTCGCCTTCGCCGCCTTCTTGACGGCCCGGCCGACCTTCTTGGCTGCCTTGACCACCTTCTTGGCGACGTGCTTGACGGCCTTCGCTACCTTCCGGACCGCCTTCTTGACGTGCTTGACGACCTTGTGGGCGACACGTTTCACGCGCTTGTAGACGCGCTTGACGTATCTCTTCACCTTCCGGACGCTGTCGGCGACGTACCGGACGGCCTTCCGTACCGCCCGCTTGGCGCGCTTCACCGCCTTCTTGACGGCCCGCTTGACCTTCTTCGCGGCCTTCTTGACGACCTTGGCGACCTTCTTGACGGCCTTCTTGACCTTCTTGTAGGCCGACTTGACGGTCTTCTTGACCTTCTTCTTGACCTTCTTGACGATCTTGTCGGCCCAGTCCGGCCAGTGGCCGGTCGGGTCCATGCCCGTCATCGGGTTGCCGTCCGCGTACGCGTACCGGTTCGCCGTGATCGAGCTCGGGATCCCGTCGAGGCCGACGGTGTCACGGCTGTTGAACTGGCCGGTCTCCGGCGAGTACCAGCGCGCGGCCATGTTGACCTTCGCCGTCGCCGGGTCGGTCCAGCCGGACTGGTAGCCGAGCGCGCCCACCGCTCCGGAGGTCTGGAGGACCTTGCCGAACGGCGAGTACGTCGTCGAACCGGTGAGCGCCTCGCCCGTCGTGGTGAACTGCGCCACCACGTCGGTGTGCAGGTCCGTGAGGGCCAGCACCGCCGAGGCCGCCGTCTTCACGCCGACCAGACCGCCCGCCGCGTCGCGGCTGTAGGACGTCACGCCGTCCGAGGCCACGTCGTTGCCGGCGCCCGCGTACTGGAACGAGTAGAGCGCGCTGCCCGTCTCGTCCTTGGCGTTCAGGACCCGGTCGAGTCCGTCGTAGGTGTAGGTGCGGTTGCCCTCCTGGATGACCCGGTTGAAGGCGTCGACCTTCATGTTGGTGACGCGGCTGGCCTCGTCCGTCACCGAGCTCAGCGTGCCGCGCGCGGTGTACGTGTAGGCGCTGTGGCCGTCCGACGTGAGCCGGTTCCGGGCGTCGTAGGTGTAGGTGTCGCCACCCACCCGGGTCCGGTTGCCGGACGCGTCGTAGCCGTAGACCTCGGTCGTCGTCCCGTTGTTCCAGGAGGTGACGCGGTCGGCCCAGTCGTACGTGTACGTGTTGGCCGTCGAGCCGGTGAGCCCCGTCGTCGTCTTCGACGTCAGGTTGTCGTTCGCGTCCCACCCGTAGGTGAAGGAAGCGAGCGTCTTGCCGGTCGGCGAGGTCAGCGTGTCGCTGACCGGGCGCTCCAGCTTGTCGTACCCGAAGGCACGCTTCGCCTTGCCCGTGCCGTAGTCGATCGACGTGACGTTGCTGTTGATGTCGTAGCCGTACGTCGCCGTCGAACCGGTGGCACCGTCGTTCAGCGTCTTCAGACGCCCGGCGGTGTCGTAGCCGAAGGTCGACGTGCCCGAGGCGTCGGTGCGGGAGGTCATCCCGCCGTCGCCGTCGTACGCGAAGGACGAGGCGCCCGAGGGGCCGTTGGCCGTCAGCAGCAGACCGCGGTCGTCGTAGGTGAAGGTGTTCTTCTCCGTGCCGAGCCCCGCGACCTCCGTGACCTGGTCGTCGGCGTCGTAGCTGTACGTGTGGTCGGCCGTGGCGGCCTCCGCACCCGTACCCGACTGGCGGACCAGCCGGCTCTTCACGTCGTACTCGAAGGAGATCGCGACCCCGCCGGGGGAACGGGACTCCTTGATCCGGCCGGCGCCGTCGTAGACGGCCGTGAACGTCCGGTCCGCGAGGTTCGGATGCGCCGGGGTCGACGGCTCGACCTGGTTCTCCGGCAGACCCCACGTGTTGTACGTCGTCAGGAACGGGTTGCCCCGTCCGTCGGTGAAGCGGGTCTGGTTGCCCGCCGCGTCGTACCCGTAGGTCGTGGTGATCGACTCGGTCGCGGAGACCGGCTCGACGACCTTGGTGATCAGACCCGAGGAGTCGTACGTGAAGGTCTTGGTGTGACCGCGGTGATCGGTCGCCGAGACCATGTTGCCGGCCCGGTCGTAACCGGTCCGGGCCGTGCGCAGCACGGCACCCGTCTCGTCCAGGTCCTCCGTCGTCACCAGCTGGCCGAAGCCGTCGTACGTGTTGCGGGTGCTGGTGCCGTCGGGCTCGGTGGCCGTGAGCGGCTGGCCGTCCATGTCGTAGGTGAAGCGCGAGACCTTGCCCGCGCCGTCGGTCGTCTCGACGACCTCACCCACGGCGTTGTACTTGTACGACTCGGAGACGCCCTGCGGCGAGACCGTGCGGGACAGCTCGCCGCCCGGCGCGTTGTACTCGTTGATCGCCGTGTAGGCCCGCTGCGTGGGCTGGCGCACGATGTCCGTGCTGGTCAGCTCGCGGCCCAGGTAGTCGTAGGTCGACTCCTGGCGGGCGCCGTTCGGCCGGGTGGCCGACAGCTGGTCGCCGTTGGCGTCGTACGTGTACCGCGTCGTGCCGCCGCCGGGCTCGGTGACCGAGGCCAGGTCGCCCAGCTGCGTGTACGTGTACGTGGTGCGGTTGCCGAGCGGGTCGACCTCGGCCGTGACCTGCCCGAGCTTGTTGTACTCGTTGTAGGACGTGGCCCGGATCGGGGTGGTGGCGCCCGGCGCGAGGTACTCCGGCGTGGTGGTCGAGGACTCCTGGCCCTCGGCGTCGTACGCCGTCGTCACGACGTTGCCGAGCGGGTCCGAGGACTCGGTCGGCTCGCCGAAGGTGTTGTAGCCGGTCATCGTGACGGGGCGGACGGAGACCGGGGTCCCGCCGTTCTGCTCCGCCATGACGGCCGGTTCGGTGACCGAGGTCTGCTGGCCGAGCTCGTCGTAGCCGTAGTCGGTGACGTTGCCCGCGGTGTCCGTCTGGGACACCGGCAGACCGCGCTGGTCCAGCTTCCACGTGGTGGTGCGGACCGTGGAGCCCGCGGCCGGCAGGGTGCCGCCCTTGAGCGCCGTGATCTGCGCCGGGGCGAGGGCCTCGGAGTAGACCTGGACGTCGTCCAGGCCGCCGAGGTGGTTCTCCCCGTACGCGCCCTTGTACCAGCGGCGGCCGAGCTGGAGCGGGCCGGTGGCCTCCCACGGCGTGCCGAAGGTGGCGGCGGTGCCGCTCTCGACGCCGTTCACGTACAGGCGCAGCTTGGCGCTCGCCTGGTCGTAGACGCCGACGAGGTGGGTCCAGGTGTTGGCGGTGACGGCGGCGGTGCCCGACGAGACCCGCACGATGGCCGGGTCGTAGGTGTCGGTGGCGTGCCGGTTGAAGGTCCAGCCGTAGGCCGTCGAGTAGTACAGCTGGAAGCCGGAGGCCTCCTTGCCGTCCTGCGCGACGAAGGTCCGGTTGGCCGTCGTGGAGCCCAGCTTGACCCAGGCGGAGACCGTGAAGCTGCCGTTGGTGTTCACCACCGGGCCGGTGGTCTGCGCCCACGACTCGGCGTTGCCGTCGAGGACGGCGCTGCCGCCCCGGTCGGTGTTCCAGTGCATGCCGGTGCCGTGGCTGCCGGTGTTGTTGGCGCCGGAGGAGTCCGCGAGGCCGAAGCCGGTGGTCTCGTCCAGCTTGTAGCGGGCCACCGGGGCCGTGGTGCCGTCGTGGACGGTGGTGCCGGTGATGTTGCCCAGGGCGTCGTACCGGGTGTCCGTGGTGGACACGTCACCCGTCGCCGGGTCGCGGTCCGTCTCGGTGACCACGTTGTCGTCCGGGTCGTAGCCGGTCTGCGTGGTCCGGGCGAGGCCGCCCGGGTCGAGGACCTCGGAGACGGTGCGGTCGGCCGCGTCCACCGTGAAGGTGGTGCGGGTCTGCCCGTCGTTGGTGATCTGCTCGATCAGGTTGCCGGCGGCGTCGTAGGTGTTCGCCTGCTCCGTGAAGGACTTGCCGGTCGCGGGGTCCTTGCGGACCACGGTGGCCGACAGGCCGTCGTCGGTGTAGGTGTACGCCGTCTGCCAGCCCATCGGGTCGGTGATCGACGCGAGGCGGCCGGCCGGGTCGTAGGCCCGGGACTCCTGGACCAGCGTCGTCGGGGCCGTCGGGTTGAACGGGTCGCCGGTGTAGTTCAGCAGGTTGGTGGTGAGCGGTCGCTGCTCGCCGTCGAAGGTGTAGGTGTTGACCGTCCCCATGGGGTCGGTCTCCTTCACCTTGTTGCCGTAGGCGTCGTACTCGAACGACGTGGTGTCGCCGCCCGGGTCCGTCCGGCTCGCCAGCTGGTTGTGGGCGTCGTACGTCATCGACGTGACGCGTGCCGTGTCACCGCCGGTGAGGTCGACGACCGACTGCGACAGGATGTTGCCGTCGGGGTCGTAGGCCGTGGTGGTCTTCGCCTGGTGCTTGGCACCGGTGACCCGGTTGGTGACCGCCGGGGTGGTCTCGGTGAGGACCTGGTCGTTCTTGTCGTACGTCTGGGTCGTGACGAGACCGGCCGGGTTCGCGTCCGAGATCTCCTTCTTGGAGATCTCGCGGCCCAGGTTGTCGTACGTGTACTCGACCTTGGCGCCGTTGGCGTCGGTGATCCGGGCCAGGTCGCCGTTGGCGTAGTAGGTGTACGTGGTCTTCCGGCCGCCCGGCGTCACGACCTGCGCCACGAGGCCCGCCGGCGCGACCGCCGTGCCGCCCTCCGCCGCCGGGGTGGTGGCGGTGGTGTACGTGGTCGTCGCGGTCCGGCCGTTGGGGTGGCCGGCCACCGGGGGCGTGGTCACCGACAGCAGGTTGCCGCCGGTGTCGTAGCTGTAGCTGGTCAGGTACGCGTTGTCCGTCGGGCCCGAGGAACGGCCGTCGCGCTCGGTGAGGAGCAGGTCGTTGCGCAGGTCCATCGGCGGGAAGGCCGTGGTCGCGTCCGGGTAGTAGGTGAAGTACTCCGTCGAGCACTTGTTGGCCGCGGTGTTCTGGCAGGTGGTCTGGGAGACCGCGTTGCCGCGCACGTCGTGGCCGGTGATCGAGCGGTTGCCGTTGGCGTCCGTCACGGTGTGCAGGAAGCCGCCGGTGTCGTACCCGTAGGTGGTGCGGGCGCCCTCGGTGTCGATCGCGGCGAGCAGGCGGTTGCCCATCTCGGCGTCGTACACGTAGGTGAGGGTCCGGTCCGTCGGGTCGGTCAGCGTGACGGTCTTGACCGGGGCGATGCCGGAGGACGCCTTGTAGGCCGCCCAGTGCGCCGCCACGTCCGCGTCGGTGAGGCCCTTGGCGTGGACCGCGACCTCGGCGAGGGAGCCGGTGAAGAAGGAGACGTCGCCCGGGGAGCTGTACCACTTGGAGAAGCCGGCGCCGACGAACGTCCGGGACGTCGTCTGGTCGTTCGGCGCTCCGGTGCAGGTGCCCTGCTTGACGCCGTCCAGGTACAGCGTCTGGGTGGTGCCGGCGGCCGACAGGACGGCGTGGTGCCACTTGTCGTCGGTGACGGTGCCCGTGGAGCCGAGGGTGGCGGTGCCGTTGCAGGTGCTCGACCACCAGTGGCCGTGCAGCTTGTTGTCGGCGCCGACGTAGAGCAGGTCGCTCCAGCTGCCGGTGACGCCGCCCGGGTTGTTCGGGGCGACGCTCTGGTCGCTCATGATCACGCCGGGTTCGGCGGTCTTGAACCAGAGCTCGACCGAGCGGTCGGCCTTGGCGTGCAGCGGGCCGTACGGGAGCTCCGCGAAGGAGGTCGACCCGTCGAAGGTCGCCGCGCTCGCGTCACCGGGCCCGAAGGGGCCCTCCGTGCCCTGGATGACGTTGTTGTACGTGCCGAATCCGGTGTTCACCTGGTTCGCGGCCTGCGCCGCGCCCTGGGTGTCGTCCAGCCGCCAGTAGCCGGCCGGGGCGGAGCCCATGACGGCGGAGCGGTAGACCTGGGACGAGCCGGTGATGGTCGGCGGGTTGAGCTTCCAGGTGCCGCCGTTGCCGTCGGTGGCCTGGAGGACGCGGTCGTCGGTGGTGTCGTAGACGACCGACGCCTGGGTCTTCAGGTTGGGCGTGGTGATCTTCTGGAGCAGTCCGGCGGACCGCTTGGCGGCCTGGTACTGCGTGGAGATCACGCCGGCCGAGAGCGGCTCGGAGTAGATCGCCACCTCGGCCATCTGTCCGTTGAAGTGCCCGAGCTTGTCGTTCGGGTTCATCGACGGCCAGCCGTCGGTGTTCACACCGGCGCCGAGCGAGATGTAGGGCTGCACCCAGTCGTTGATCGTGCCCGACAGGGAGCCGACGGCGGTGCCGTCGAGGTACAGCGTCTGGCTGTTGGCGACACCGGTCAGGACGGCGTTGTGCCACTGCCCGTCGGTGACGGTCGGGGTGGAGGTGATCGTCGTCATGCAGCCCGGCGACATCGCCAGGCAGCCGCGCAGCTTGCCGTCCATGCCGACGTACACCGCGGGGGTGTTCTTGGTGGTGTTGGCGACCGGGTCGGGGTCGCTGAGCGGCTTGTCACCGTAGTAGAAGAGGACGCCGCCCGCGGTGCTCGTCCTGAACCACAGCGAGACCGTCGTGTACGAGGGCGTGGCGCCCGGCGAGGCGGGCATCTCGACGTACGAGGTGGTGCCGTTGAAGGTCGCCGCCTTCTGGGTGGAGCCGGCGAGGGGGCCCGTGCCACCCAGCGTCACGTTCTTGTACGTGCCGTTGTACTGGCCCTGGTTGGCGTCGAGGGCGTCCTTCGCCACCGTGCCGGAGGTCTCGCCGAGCCGCCAGTACGCGAACGGGTCGGCGTCCAGGACCGTGGTGCGGTAGTGGTTGCCGGTCGCGTAGGTGTACGTGGTGCACTTCGACCAGTCGGCCGGCGGGCACACCTTGGTGAGCTGGTCGCCGGTGTGGGTGTACTGCCAGGTCTGGACCGAGTTGGCGTCGCCGGTCGTGGCCTGGTCGGTGTAGACGGTCTGGACGTGCCAGGCGGTCGCGCCGGCGGGCTGGTACCAGGTGAGGCCCAGATTCCGCTTGGACGTGACGTTGGTGATCTTCGTCAGGCGCTTGTTGGCGTCGTAGGTGAAGGTCTCCGTGCGGCCCGCGTAGTCCTTGATGCTGCTCAGCGCGTAGGTGCCGGTCGTCGCGGTCGCCTGCTTGAAGGCGTACTCCGTGAAGTCCTTGTCCGTGAGCGCGTAGCCGCCGGTGACCGCCGCGAGGCGGGCGTAGCGGCCCAGCGGGGGCACGAAGGTGCCGTCGGAGTTGCGGCCGAAGGCGACCTGCTCACCACCCGGGTAGGTGATGACGACGCTGGTGAGCGCCCCGGCGCCGTCCTTGACCTCGACGGCCTTCATGTCGACGATCGTCGACCAGCCGGCGCCGAACGCGGAGTCCACGCGCGGGTCGAGGCTGTTGTAGGAGCGGTCGATCTCCAGCGACGGGCCGATGACCGGCACGTCGGCGTCGGTGTCCTCGGTCGTGTAGTTGCCGTCCGAGGGGTCGAACTCGTGGCCGTCGGTGTTCATCGACAGGCCGGAGGTGACCGGCGGCTGCGGCACGGCCGTGGTGAAGCGGCTGCCCTCCACGACGGCGGAGGTGCCGTCGCTCGCCTCCGCGTACCAGTCGTAGCTCTCCGACCACTTCAGCTTGCCCGCGGGCACCTTCCAGCTGCCCTTGGCGATCGCGCCGGAGGTCGCCACCAGGGCGCCGGCGTCGTCGTAGACCTCGAAGGTGTACGAGAGCGGGCTCGGGCCGCTGTCGGCGTCGCTCGCGTAGACCAGCAGCTCCGGCTGGAGCGTGTTGGCCTGGAAGTTGGCCGGCGGGTACTGGGCGTTGACCTGCGGCGCCGTGTTCGGCGTGTAGGTCAGGACCAGGGCCGGGCGGTAGCCGGCGGTCGCCGAGTTGTCCGAGTGGAACTTCTTCCAGTGGAGCATGTCGTTGGTCGGCGCGGTGAGCGCGAGGCCGTGGTTGGCCGCGCCGCCGGCGACGTTGTTGAACCAGGTGGTCGACAGCGTCACCGGCATCTTGACGCCGACGCTCGCCGAGCCCGAGCTGTTGGAGCAGGAGGCTCCGGGCGCCGGGGTGGCCGTGCCGATCGCGGCGCCGTAGGACGGGCCGGGGTACGAGGTGACGCCGGACGGCGTCCACGACTGGGTGACCGGGTGGACCGAGAACGACTGGGCGGCGCAGGTCGAGGACCACAGGGCGTACACGTTCAGGCTGGCGGCGGTGACCCGCTGCCCGGCGAGCGTGGTGCCCAGGGTGCTGAACTGCAGGAAGGAGTTGGCCTTGTTGGTGCCCGAGTCGTACGAGCCGACCTTGATCTGGGTCTCGGTGGAGTGGTCCCCGCCGATGGTGTTCTGCGTGTACGTCGAGTTCGACGCGGTGACGGTCGGGTCGACGGTCACCGGGTAGACGCGCGCCGGGTCGTCGAGCCAGGCGCGGTCGGCGGTCATCCGCAGGGCCGGCCTGCCGTCGACGGTGGTGAGCTCGTAGGTGACGTTCCGCGACTGGGCGGCGTCGCCGGAGCGCGGGTCGACCTTGGAGTCCTCCATGTACGCGTGCGGGATGGTCGCGGTGACCTTCCCGTCGGCGTCGGTGAACTCGACGTCGCCGTCGGCGGCGACGCGCGGGGTGAGGCCCTTCACGTCGAGCGGGAAGGTCCAGGAGTTCGCGGCCCGCGGGGAGCGCAGGACGACGTTCTCCTTGAAGCCCTCGGCGAGCGGCACGAGCTGCACGTCGGTGTCGGGCAGGACCCCGGCGTAGGTGACGGTGCCGTTCTTCCCGTCGACGACGGGCTCGCTCTTCGCCGCGTCCCGCAGGGCGTAGGCCAGGGTGCGGCCCTTGCCGAAGTCGACGGAGGCGAGGGCCTTGTCGGCGGCGGTCGGCGCGAACTCGACGTCGAGGGAGTTGGCCTTCTGCTGGAGGCGGCCGTCCTCGTCCTCGGTCAGGCTCGTGTCGATCGGCTTCCAGGTGCCGTCGGCGGCCTTGAAGTTGGTCCGGCCGGTGTAGTGGCGGACGGTGGTGGAGCCGTCGGCGTTGACGTAGTGGTCCGAGGTGGCCGTGGACTTCTTGGCGTCACGCCTGCTGGTGCGCTCGTCGAAGCTCTTGGCGTTGCCCGGCGCCTCGCCGGTGCGGACCTCGGCGGGGTCGTCGGTCTCCCGCTGGAACGGGGCGAGTTCGCCCTTGCCCTTGCCGGGCTTGCGGCCGGCGCCGCCTTCGGTGCTGGTGGCGTCGGCGGACGCCTTGTGGCTCTTGCCGCGGGCGGTGCCGCCCTGCTGGTCGGGGGTGTCGAGGGGATCGTCGCTCTTCAGCCACTTCCACAGGCCCGAGAGGGAGATCTCGGGCATGCGTACCGGTTCGAGGACGGCTCCGGTCGCCATCGCCGTCTCGGTGGTGAGCATGAGGAAGAACGCTATGAGCGTGGAAAGAGCCGTAGCCCTCAACCTGCGTCTGCCAGTTCGGCCTGGCGGAAAGAGGCGAGGGCCACGGACCCGGCGTGTCTTCATGGGTCGGCCTTTACTTACGCGTTGCTTACAAAGCCTCGCGAGCCTTCCCGATGGTCGATCACGCGTGTGACCCAGGGGTGCCTTTTTTACTTTGCCTTTAGAAACCGGAGGAGGAACATCCGCTAAGAGCGGTTCCATCCCCTCCGCCTGCTTCGCCCCGAAGGGTCAGCCCTCCCGGGCCAGCCGCGCCACGACCGCCTCGACCTCGCCGCCGGCCTTCCCGCCCGCCGCGATCCGCGTCACGTTCCCCGGGGCCGCACCGGAACCGGAGCCCTCGTCGACCACGACGAACCGGACGCCGCCGTTCTTCGCCGCGGCCTCCGTCGCCGCCGCCACCTGGGCCGGGCCCGAGGCCACGACGATCTCGCAGTCGCGCTGCACCAGGCCGTTGAGGAACGGGCGCGCGTTCGCCACCGTCCGCTCCCCCATCACCGGCACGTACGTCACCCGCACCCGCCCGTCCGCGGACGCGCGCTGCATGCCCTCCCACAGGGGCGCGGCGGGAGCGCCCGACACGATGCCCCGCTCGTCCGTCAGGAGGCAGGCGTCCCGGTCCGCGTAGGCCCGGGAGCGGGTGTCCGGGGGCGTGCCGCCCCCGTCGCCGGCGGCGCCGGAGACCAGCCGGGCCGCGAGCAGCCCGAGCAGCAGGACGAGGACCGAGCCGAGCGCCCAGCCGGCCCGGCCGCGCAGCATCCCGGCCGCCGCCGCGAGCGCGTCGGGCGCGGTGGAGCGGGGCTCCGTCTTCCGGGCGCGGGTGCGCCACGTACGCCTGGTCTTCACGCGGCCCGTCCCTTCCCGCGCACGAGCAGGACGTGCCCGGCCGCGCCCACCGTGGAGACGGTGAGCAGCAGCAGGTCGAGGAGGAAGGCGCCGCCCGCGGTGTCGACGGGGGTCAGCGCGATCTGGAAGCACCAGCCGACCGAGACGGCCGTGAACAGGAGCGCGGCCAGCCAGTCGGCGCGGGTTCCCCGGTACAGCGCGAGCGCCAGCGCGGGCACGCAGCCGAGGACGCCGAGGCTGAGCACCGGTACGACGGCCAGCGCCGCCCGGGCGGCGAGCGGGGGCGGCCCCTCGCGGCGCGGGAGGGCGCCCTTCTCCAGGACGACGGGCTGGTTCACGGGTCGGGACCTCTCAGGGTGACGGGCGCACGGTGCTTTGCACGCGCGTACGACAGGGGACGCCGTACGGTACAGCGCCCGCCCCGGAGATCACCTCGCGGGGGCGGTACCTCCGCCCCCGCCGCCCGTCGGCCGGGTCAGCCGGCGGAGACCGCGTGCCGCACCCACACGTTGGGCTCGACGTAGACCGCGTATCCGCGCGCGACCTCGCAGTGGACGGGCACCAGCGCGCCCGGGACCTCCACGGGTCCCTCGGTGTCGAAGGGCAGTCCGGTCCACTTCCGCCACTGCTCCAGGGAGCCGGAGACCGTCATGGAGGCGGGCGCGACCGCCTCGATCCGGCCGCCCGCGCGGACGTGCACGCGCAGCCACGGGTCGTGCGGCAGCCCGTCGGACTCCCGGGTCCGGAAGGCGTACTCGTGGATGGAGGCGGCGGCCTCCAGGTGTTTGCCGTTGGGGCGGACCGGGGCGACCAGCTCGGAGTGGCCGAGCCGGCGCACGTTCTCCCGCATCGCGGCGAGCATCCGGTGCGAGATGCCGCGCCCGAGGGCGCTGGTGTCGACGGTGATCTCGATGGCGCTGACCGTGTCGGGCGTCTTCCCGTGCCGCAGGTCGGAGAAGGCCCACAGCAGCACCTCGTCCCAGCCCCGGTCGGGCAGCGTCCGGCGGCCGTCCGTGTCGAGCAGGAAGGGCACGCTGAAGCCGCGGGCGACGACCGTGCCGTCCGGATCGGTGGCGACGAGCACGTACTCGGGGAACTCGCGGACGATCCGGCCCATGTGCGACCAGCCCACCGGGTCGTACATCATGAACTCGGGCCAGAGGTCCTTCATGGACCACATCGGCCCTTCGAGCTCGGGCCGCTCGGCGAGCGTGGTGATCTTCAGTTCCTGGTCCATGCCCCGCAGGCTAGAGATCTTCTGACGCCACGCCAACCGATTATCGGACGGGCCCGTTCAGCTACCGCACTGCCGTGCCATCGCCGTCCGGTCCGGGGCGGTCACCGGCAGCTCGTACTTCTCCGCCACCTGTGCGAAGCGGACGGCGTAGGCGCAGCGGATACCCTTGGCCGGCGGCAGCCAGGAGGCCGGACCCGAGTCGCCCTTGGCGGAGTTGGCGCGGCCCTGCACCGGCAGCAGGTTCAGCGGGTCGTTGGCGAGCCGCTTCCGCTTCGCGTCGGACCAGCGGGAGGCGCCCATCTGCCAGGCGTAGGAGAGCGGGACGACGTGGTCGATCTGGACCTCGGCGGCCTTCTGCTTGCGCCAGTCGATGGTGGTGCCGGTGTACGGGTCGTCCAGCGTCATCGCCACGACCACGCAGTCCGAGCCGTCCCGGAAGCGGAGGTCCCGGCCGTCCCGGCGGAGCAGGTCGTTGCGGGTGTCGCAGCCGTTCCGCGCGAACGGCACGCCGTCGGCCTTGTCGAGCCAGGCGTGCCCGAACTCGTCCCGCGCGTAACCGGTGCGCGGCCCGCGCCCCTTGGTGGCGAGCCCGTCGATGAGGGCGCGGGCCCGGGCCCGCTCGGCCTCCGCCGTCACCGGCGCGAGACCCGGCCGGGTGCCGTCCGGGTTCCGGAAGGGGCTGGTGACCCGACCGGTGGGCGCGGAGCCGCCGGAGGACTCCTGGCCGCCGTCGCCGGGCAGGGCGCACCCGGAGAGCAGGACGAGTCCGGCGAGGACGGCGGCGGGAGCGGCGGCGCGGGGGAGCTTTCGGCGTATCAGCACCCGGGAATCCTAGGCGGAAAAGCGCCGATAGCGATCATTTCATCAGATCTTGCCGATCCCGAGCGTGTTCTCCGAGGGCAGCAGCCCCGAACCGATCGCGGCCAGCCAGGGCCCGCCGAGGAGCTCCGCGAGCCGGGCGGTGCCGTCCGGGCCGAGCGCGGCCCAGGGCGCGGCGGCGAGTTCGTCGGTGCGCCGCTCGACCTCGGCCCGCAGCTCCCGGCCGGCCGGGGTGGCGGCGCCCCCGGCGTCCACGAGCCCCCGTCCGGCCAGCCGTTCGCGGGCGGCCGCCCACTCCTGCGCGCTCCACCCCCGGCTCGCGAAGACGCCCTCGGGCGCGGCCCCGACGGCGGCGAACGACACCAGCGCCTCGACCGGGTCGAGCCCGGCCGCGAGCAGCGCGGCGACGTGCCCGTCCCCCCGGTGCTCGCGCAGCAGGGTCGCGGCCTGCCAGAGGACGAGGTGCGGCGCGCCGGCCCAGTCCAGCTCGGCATGGGCGGCGGCGAGCGGCCGCCCGGCGGTGTCGGCGGCCTCGGCGGCGCGGCGCGCGAGCCCGGCGGCCTCGTCGAGCCCGGTCACGTCGAGCAGCCCCCGGTAGCTCCGGTCCACGCCCCGCAGCCGCGCGGCGAGCACCTCACCGGGCGCGGCGGTCCGCCAGGCGGCGGGCACGTACCGGGCGACCATGGCCGGACTGAAGCTGTAGAAGGCGGAGGCGACCCGGGCGGGCCCGACGGCCCCCAACGGCGCGGCCCGCCAGGCGAAGTAGGAGGGCCAGCGCTCACCGGTGTCGTAGCCGAGCGCGGCGGCCTCCTCGAACGCCTCGGGGGCGTAGTAGTGCAGGGCGTGCAGGGGTTCGAGCAGATGCCACATCTGTCGTACGCGAGCGGTGTCCATGGGGACCTCCGGGACGGCGGTGCACGAATCTAGCCACTGACAAGACTGCGCCCGGGCGGGGCAACTTGTCAATGACTAGATTCGGGCTAGGCTGCGCCCATGACACCTCGGAGCACGGAGCGCGGCACCTACCACCACGGCGACCTGCGCCAGGCGGTCCTGTCGGCGGCCCTCGACGTGATCGCGGCGGACGGCCCGGGCGCCCTCAGCCTCCGCGACCTGGCCCGCCGGGCCGGGGTCTCGCACGCCGCCCCCGCCCACCACTTCGGCGACCGGACCGGCCTGCTCACCGCCATCGCCGCCCAGGGCTTCGGCCTGCTCGCGGACGCGCTGGCCGGCGGCGCCTCGCTCGCCGACCGGGGCCGCCGCTACGTCCGCTTCGCGGCGGACCACCCCGCCCACTTCCAGGTCATGTTCGCCCCGGCGCTGCTGCGCGCGGACGACCCGGACCTGACCGCCGCGCGCGAGCGGGCCGGCGCCGAACTCCGCGCCGGCGTCACCGCCCGAACCGGCCGGGACGCCCGCGCCACCGGCATCGCCGCCTGGTCCCTCGCCCACGGCTTCGCCACCCTGTACCTCACGCACAACGTGGACGACGCCGTGGGCGCCCTGACCCCGGAGGAGTACTTCGCCTCGCTGACCGGCTTCCTCACCGACGACCGCGAGACCGGGACCGCCGGCCCCGCGGACTGAATCAGTCCAGGATCGTCGTCAGGAACTCCCCGGTCCAGGCGAGCAGTTCCCGGCCGACCAGCGGCTTGCCGCCGATCGGGCGGGTCGCCGGGCGCGGCACCAGGATCTGGTGGACGGCCGGCTTGATCACCGACTTCGGGTGGAGCCGCTTGAGCCGCAGCTCCTGCGACTCCCGCAGCTCCACCGGGGCGAAGCGGATGTTCGGGCCCTGGAGGACGATCTCCGCCACCCCGCAGGACCGGGCCAGCATCCGCAGCCCCGCCACCAGGAGCAGGTTCTCCACCGGCTCCGGCAGCTTGCCGTAGCGGTCGGTCAGCTCCTCCCGCACGGCCTTGATGTCCTCCTCCGAGTTCGCCGAGGCGATCGCCCGGTACGCCTGGAGGCGCAGCCGCTCGCCGGGCGCGTAGTCGTGCGGGACGTGCGCGTCGACCGGCAGCTCGATCTTGACCTCCAGCGGCGCCTCCTCCTCCGCGCCGCCCTCCAGCGAGGCCCGGTAGTCCGCCACCGCCTCGCCGACCATCCGCACGTACAGGTCGAAGCCGACGCCCGCGATGTGGCCGGACTGCTCGCCGCCGAGCAGATTGCCCGCGCCGCGGATCTCCAGGTCCTTCATCGCCACGTACATGCCCGCGCCCATCTCGGTGTGCTGGGCGATGGTCGCGAGCCGCTCGTGCGCGGTCTCCGTGAGCGGCTTCTCCGGCGGGTAGAGGAAGTAGGCGTAGCCGCGCTCACGGCCCCGGCCGACCCGGCCGCGCAGCTGGTGCAGCTGGCTGAGGCCGAAGTTGTCGCCGCGCTCCACGATCAGCGTGTTCGCGTTGGAGATGTCGATGCCGGACTCGACGATCGTCGTCGACACCAGCACGTCGAACTTCTTCTCCCAGAAGTCGACCACGACCTGCTCCAGGGCGCTCTCGCTCATCTGGCCGTGGGCCGTCGCGATCCGCGCCTCCGGGACGATCTCGCGCAGCCGCGCCGCCGCCCGGTCGATCGAGTCCACCCGGTTGTGGATGTAGAACACCTGGCCCTCGCGCAGGAGTTCGCGGCGGATCGCCGCGCCGATCTGCTTCTCCTCGTACGGGCCGACGAAGGTGAGGACCGGGTGCCGCTCCTCCGGCGGGGTGGTGATCGTGGACATCTCCCGGATGCCCGTCACCGCCATCTCCAGGGTCCGCGGGATCGGCGTCGCCGACATGGTGAGGACGTCGACGTTGGCGCGGAGCTTCTTCAGCTGCTCCTTGTGCTCGACGCCGAAGCGCTGCTCCTCGTCGACGATGACCAGGCCCAGGTCCTTGAACTTGGTCTCGGAGGCGAAGAGCCGGTGGGTGCCGATGACGACGTCGACCGAGCCGTCCTTCAGCCCCTCCAGGGTCGCCTTGGCCTCCGTGTCCGTCTGGAAGCGGGACAACGCGCGGACGTTGACCGGGAACTGCCCGTACCGCTCGGAGAAGGTGCCGTAGTGCTGCTGGACGAGCAGGGTCGTCGGCACCAGGACCGCCACCTGCTTGCCGTCCTGCACCGCCTTGAACGCGGCCCGCACCGCGATCTCCGTCTTGCCGTAGCCGACGTCGCCGCAGATCAGCCGGTCCATCGGGACCGTCTTCTCCATGTCCTCCTTCACCTCGGCGATCGTCGAGAGCTGGTCGGGCGTCTCCGCGTACGGGAAGGCGTCCTCCAGCTCCCGCTGCCACGGGGTGTCGGGGCCGAAGGCGTGGCCGGGGGCCGCCATCCGGGCGCTGTACAGCTTGATCAGGTCGGCGGCGATCTCCTTGACCGCCTTCTTCGCCCGCTGCTTGGTCTTCGTCCAGTCCGCGCCGCCGAGCCGGTGCAGGGTGGGCGCCTCGCCGCCGACGTACTTGGTGACCTGCTCCAGCTGGTCCGTCGGGATGTAGAGCCGGTCGCCGGGCTGGCCGCGCTTGGCGGGGGCGTACTCGACGAGCAGGTACTCGCGGGTCGCGCCCTGCACCGTGCGCTGCACCATCTCCAGGTAGCGGCCCACGCCGTGCTGCTCGTGCACGATGTAGTCGCCGACCTCCAGGGTCAGCGGGTCGATGGTCTTGCGCCGCTTGGCCGGCATCCGCTGGCCGTCCTTGCCGGCCGCCTTCTGGCCGGACAGGTCGGTCTCGGTCAGCACGGCGAGCTTCAGCGCCGGGTCGACGAAGCCGAAGTCGATCGACCCGCAGGCCACGTGCACCACGGCCGGGTCCACGTCCGCCAGGTCGGCCGTCAGCCGGGCCGCGATGCCCTCGCCGCCCAGCACCTCGACGGTGCGCGAGGCGGGACCGT
Source organism: Streptomyces sp. NPDC058955 (assembly GCF_042741435.1). NCBI lineage: Bacteria > Bacillati > Actinomycetota > Actinomycetes > Kitasatosporales > Streptomycetaceae > Streptomyces > Streptomyces sp. NPDC058955. Next base: position 48,634 of record NZ_JBHYKM010000041.1, read on the forward strand.
GGGCCTCCGTGACGTACACCGTCCGCCAGCCGTCGGCCAGCCAGCCCTTGGTGTCGGCGAGCGCGCGGGCGGTGTCGCCGCGGTACGCCTCCGGGGCGCGCATGCCCAGCGTCAGGGTGTCGCCGTCGGCCTCGGCGTCCGCCGCGAAGGGCGACACCGACCACCACATCATCCCCAGCTCCCGCGCCCGGTCCCGGACGTCCGCGATCCCCCACAGGGAGGCCGCGCCGACGTCGATCGGCGCCTCGCCGCCGCCGGCCGTCGCCGCCCACGACGCCTGGAGGAACTCCTGGCTGGTGGCGACGAGGTCCGCGGCCCGGGTCCTGACCCGCTCCGGATCGCAGACGACGGCCATCGACCCGGTGGGGAGGACGTCGAGCAGCAGCTCCATGTCGTCGACGAGGACCGGCGCCAGCGACTCCATGCCCTCGACCGCGATGCCCTCGGCGATCCTGTCCAGCATCTCGCCGAGCTCCGGGTGCTCCTCGGCGAGCGCCGCGGCCCTCCTGCGCACCTCGTCCGTCAGCAGCAGCTCACGGCAGGGCGGCGCCCACAGGCCGTGCTCGGCGACCTCCAGGGAGCGCTGGTCGGCGACCTTGAAGTAGCGGATCTCCTCGACGTCGTCGCCCCAGAACTCGATCCGGAGCGGGTGCTCCTCGGTCGGCGGGAAGACGTCCAGGATGCCGCCGCGGACGGCGAACTCGCCGCGCTTCTCGACCAGCTCCACGCGCGCGTACGCGGCGGCCGCGAGCCCCTCGACGACGTCGTTCAGGTCCGCCGTCTGCCCGGTCCTGAGCGCCACCGGCTCCAGGTCGCCGAGCCCCTTCACCTGCGGCTGGAGCACGGACCGGATGGGCGCGACGACGACGGAGACGGGGCCGGCGGCCGGGTCGTCCGGGCTCGGGTGGGCGAGCCGGCGCAGCACGGCGAGCCGGCGGCCGACGGTGTCCGAGCGGGGCGAGAGCCGTTCGTGCGGCAGCGTCTCCCAGGACGGGTACTCGACGACGGTGTCCGGGTCGAGCAGCGAGCGCAGCGCCGCCGCCAGGTCCTCGGCCTCCCGGCCGGTCGCCGTCACCGCGAGCACCGTCCGCCCCGAGTCCCGGGCCAGCGCGGCCACGGCGAAGGGCCGGGCGGCGGCCGGCCCGACCAGGTCCACGTGCGGACGGTTCCCGTCGAAAGCGGCCGTCATCGCCTCCTCAAGGGCCGCGTCCTTGACGACGAGGTCGAGCAGACCGTGCAGGCTCATGGATTTCCATCCCGATACGTACGAGAGCGAACGAACAAGCTGGCGAAGCGGACAACGCGAACGGCCCGACACGTCGTACGGGCCGGGGCCTCCCACCCTACGACGCCGGACCGACACCGGCGCGGGGGATGACGCTCACTCTCCCGGGTGAGCGGGCCACCCAGAGGGTGAGGGAGGTGGCGGCCGATCGGGCGACCCCGATATCCTTAGTCCGACGCTTAGTCCACCTAGCTGTGAGAGGCCGCGATGGAAGCAGCCCGGCAGTACAACGTCCACGACGCGAAGACCCACTTCTCCAAGATCCTGGAGGCGGTCGCCACCGGTGAGGAGGTGATCATCAGCAAGGCCGGGGAGCCGGTCGCGAAGGTGATCCCCCTGCCCGGCAAGGTCCACCGGACCGATTACGGCTCCCTCAAGGGCCGGATCACGATCGCCGACGACTTCGACGAACTCCCCGAAGGCTGGGGCGAGGCGTTCGGAGAGGCCGAGTGAAACTCCTGCTCGACACGCACGTCGTCCTGTGGTGGCTCACCGGGGACCTGCCCGACGAGACCCGTGAACGGCTCGCCCACGAACGCTGGGTGTACATGAGCGCGGTCACGCCCTGGGAACTCTCCGTCAAGCAGGCCACCGGCAAGCTCGACGCCCCCGCCGACGTGGCGGAACGGGCACGGGACACCCAGTTCCTCGCCCTCCCGATCACCGCCGAGCACGGCCTCCAGGCCGGTCGGCTCCCCCACCACCACCGCGACCCCTTCGACCGGATACTGGTCGCCCAGGCACGGGCCGAAGGGCTGACGCTCGTCACCCGGGACAAGAACATCCCGCTCTACGACGTGCCGGTCCTGTCCGTCTGAGCGCAGCCGTACGGCCCCGGCGCGATTCCCGCGCCGGGGCCGTACCCGTACCACCGTCCCCGCCAGTCGCTCCGCTAGTCGCTGGCGATCGCGTTCAGGACGTTCATGCGGCCCGCGCGGAAGGCCGGGACCAGGGCCGCGAAGAGGCCGACGAAGGCCGAGCCGACGAAGACCGTGACGATCGTCGGCCAGGGGATCTCCAGGACGCCGAAGCCCTCCAGGGCGAGGAGCTGCTGGGCGGCCGTGCCCCAGCCCATGCCCAGGCCGAGGCCGAGCAGGGCGCCGAAGAGGGCGATCACCACCGACTCCAGGCGGATCATCCTCCGCAGCTGGCGGCGGGAGAGACCGATCGCCCGCATGAGGCCGATCTCGCGGGTGCGCTCGACCACCGACAGGGCCAGGGTGTTCACCACGCCCAGGATCGCGACGACGATCGCCAGCGCCAGCAGCCCGTAGACGATGTTCAGGAGCTGGCCCACCTGCTTCTGGAGGGACTCCTTGTAGTCGGCCTGGTCGGCGACCTTGTACTGGGGGTACTCCGCGAGCGCCGTCTTCAGCGACGCGTACGCCGCCTCCTCCTGCCCGTCCCGCGCGCTCGCGAGGAGCAGCACCGGGGCCGGCATCCGCTCGGCCGGCAGGTGCGCCCGGGCGGTGGTGACGTTCGTGTACATGGCGCCGTTGTCGACGTTGCCGCCGTCCACCGTGATCGCCACGACCTTCAGCCTGGCCGTCGAGCCGTGGGCGAAGGCGACGGAGAGGGTGTCGCCGACCCGCACGCCGTGCGCCGTCGCGTAGTCGCTGCCGACGGACATCGCGCCCGGCCCGAAGGCGGCCGCCAGGTCACCGGAGGCGACCTCGCGCTTCAGGTCCCGCGGGTACTCCGGCTCGGTCGCGGCCAGCCACTCCTTGGAGACCCCGCCCGCCGGGTCCGTGATCCGCACGTCGACGGGCCGGTACTCGGTGACGTGGTCCAGGCCCGCCACCTTCTCCACCGCGGCCTGCGCCTGCGGCACGAGCGGCGCGCCCATCGGGTGCTGCACGATGAAGTCGGCGCCGACCGACCGGTCCAGCTCCTCGGTGGCCGAGGCGACCATGGAGGAGCCGACGACCGAGAGGCAGGCGACCAGCGCCAGGCCGATCATCAGGGCCGCGCCGGTCGCGCCGGTCCGGCGCGGGTTGCGCAGCGCGTTCCGCTCGGCCATCCGGCCGACCGGCCCGAAGACCCGCAGGACGACCGCGCCGAGGACCCGGACGACCCCGCCCGCGAGGACCGGGCCGATGACGACGAAGCCGAGCAGCGACAGCACGACGCCGACGCCGAGCCACAGGGAACCCGTACCGGCCTTCTCGGCCTGGGTCGCCGCCCACAGCGCGCCGCCGCCGGCGAGCGTCAGCAGCAGGCCGAGGACGCCGCGGAGCCGGCCGGCCCGCCCGTCGGCGGGCGTGCCCGCGTCGCGGAGGGCGGCCATCGGGGAGACCTTGCCGGCCCGGCGGGCCGGGACGTAGGCGGAGAGGACGGTGACGAGGACGCCGAGGGCGAGGCCGACGACGGGGGTGGTCCAGGCGACGGTGAGGTCGCGGGTGGACAGCTCCATGCCCATGGTGGACATGAGCTCCATCAGGCCGACGGCCAGGCCGACCCCGGCGGCGACACCGGCGATCGAGCCGATCACGCCCAGCATGACCGCCTCGACCAGCACCGACCGGTTGATCTGGCGGCGGCCGGCGCCGATGGCCCGCAGCAGGCCGATCTCGCGGGTGCGCTGGGCGACCAGCATGGAGAAGGTGTTGACGATGAGGAAGATGCCGACGAGGAAGGCGATGCCGGCGAAGCCGAGCATCGCGTACTTCATGACGTCGAGGAAGCCGGCCACGTCCTCCCGGCCCGCGTCCGACGCCTCGGCTGCGGTCTGGAGCTTGTAGCCGTCCCCGAGGGCGGCGGCGACGTCCGCCTTCAGCGTCTCGTCCGGGACGCCCGGCTTCCCCTCCACCATCACCTGCGTGAACAGGCCCTCCTTGCCGAGGAGTTGCCGCTGCGCGGTGGCGGTGTCGAAGTAGACGACGGTGGCGCCCGGATTGGTGACCTTGAACTCGACGATGCCGGAGATCCGCGCGGTGAAGTCGCCCGTCGCGGAGATCGTCCGGAGGGTGGCGCCGAGCTTCAGGCCGTGCTTGTCGGCGGTGCCGCGGTCCACGACGACGTCGGTCGGCCCGCGCGGCTCGTGGCCCTCGGCGAGCTGCACCGAACGGAGCTCGTACGGGCTCCAGTTGACGGCGATCGTCGGCGCGCCGCTGGTCGGCCCGAGGTTCTTGTTCCCGGCGTCGACGACGGTGACGCCCAGCGAGGTGACCGAGCCCTGGGCCTCGGCGACGCCCTTCGCCTTCCGCACCTCGGCGACGACCGAGGCGGGGAAGGAGTCGGGGCGGCCGGTGTCCGGGGTCTCGTCCGACGGGTCGGCCCCCTTCGGGGAGACCGTGACGTCGGAGGCGGTGACGGCGAAGAGCTTGTCGAAGGTCGTGTTCATCGTGTCGGTGAAGACCAGCGTGCCGGACACGAACGCGACCGAGAGGAGCACGGCGACGGCGGAGAGCGCCATCCGGCCCTTGTGCGCGAGGAGGTTTCTCAGCGAGGTGCGGAAGACGGTCACGACGTCCGCCCGCGCGCGTCGAAGTCCTTCATGCGGTCGAGGACGGCGTCGGCGGTGGGCCGCTCCATCTCGTCCACGATCCGCCCGTCCGCCAGGTACAGCACCCGGTCCGCGTAGGAGGCGGCGACCGGGTCGTGGGTGACCATGACGATCGTCTGCCCCAGCTCGTCCACCGACTGCCGCAGGAAGCCCAGGACCTCCGCGCCGGCCCGCGAGTCGAGGTTTCCGGTCGGCTCGTCCCCGAAGATGATGTCCGGCTTGGCGGCGAGCGCCCGCGCGACGGCGACGCGCTGCTGCTGGCCGCCGGAGAGCTCGGTCGGCCGGTGCTTCAGCCGCCCGGCGAGCCCGACCGTGTCCACGACCCGGTCCAGCCACGCCCGGTCGGCCTTGCGGCCGGCGATGTCCATCGGCAGCGTGATGTTCTCCAGCGCGCTCAGCGTCGGCAGCAGGTTGAACGCCTGGAAGATGAAGCCGATCCGGTCCCGGCGCAGCTGGGTGAGCTTCTTGTCCTTGAGCCCGGTGATCTCGGTCTCGTCGAGGAAGATCTGCCCGCCGGTGACGGTGTCGAGGCCGGCGAGGCAGTGCATCAGGGTCGACTTGCCGGACCCCGAGGGGCCCATGATCGCGGTGAACCGGCCGCGGGCGATGTCCACGTCGACGTGGTCCAGCGCGACGACCCGGGTCTCCCCCGAGCCGTACGCCTTGACGACCTGTCGCGCCCGCGCGGCGACGGCCGTACGCCCTCCAGTACCCCCGTGCCTGGGGATGGTCACAGCCGTGGTCACGATGTCTCCTCGGAGCAATAGGTGCGAGTGGCTTGTAAGAACAAGCTAAGAACCGCGCCGCCCGGTTCTCGTCCTCCGCCGGGACGACCGTGCCCTGGCTCCTCTGAGGGAGGGCCCCCTAGGGGTTCCTCCGCCGCTGGTCGGAGTGAGACCCTGTCCGCGCACATTTAGGTGTACGAAGAAAGGAAGTGCCGCGTGGTGACGGACGGGAGAACGGCCCCGAGACGGGCCGGCCAGGAGCCGCCCTCCGCGGACCGCCGCCGCGGCGCCGTCGTCGCCGCCCTCATGCTCTGCATGGCGCTCGCCGCCCTCGACGGCACGATCGTCGCCACCGCCGTCCCCCAGATCGTCGGCGACCTCGGCGGACTCTCCGTCTTCTCCTGGCTCTTCTCCGGCTATCTCCTCGCCGTCACCGTCACCCTCCCCGTCTACGGCAAGCTCAGCGACACCTTCGGCCGCAAACCGGTCCTCGTCGCCGGCACGGTCCTCTTCCTCGTCGGCTCGCTGCTCTGCGCCGCCGCCTGGAACATGGCCGCCCTCATCGCCTTCCGCGTCGTCCAGGGCCTCGGCGGCGGCGCCCTGCAGGGCACCGTCCAGACCATCGCCGCCGACCTGTACCCGCTCGACGAGCGCCCCAGGATCCAGGCCCGGCTCTCCTCCGTGTGGGCCACCGCCGCCGTCGCGGGCCCCGCGGCCGGCGGCCTCCTCGCCGGGTACGCGGACTGGCGCTGGATCTTCCTCGTCAACCTGCCGGTCGGCGGGCTCGCCCTCTGGCTGATCCTCCGCCACCTCAGGGAACCCGCCAGGGCCCCCCGTACGGCCCCGGTCCGCATCGACTGGCCCGGCGCGCTCGGCGTCTTCGCGACCGGCGTGCTGCTGCTGACCGCCCTCGTGCAGGGCGGCGTCGCCTGGCCCTGGCTGTCCGCGCCATCGCTGGCGCTGCTGGGCGGCGCGGCGCTGCTCGCCGCCGTCACCGTGGTCGTCGAACGCCGGGCGGCGGAGCCGATGATCCCCGGCTGGGTGTGGCGGCGCCGCACGATCGCCGCCGTCAACGTGGCGCTGGGCGCGCTCGGCCTGCTGATGGTCGCCCCGACCGTCTTCCTGCCGACCTACGCGCAGTCGGTGCTCGGCCTCGGCTCCGTCGCCGCGGGCTTCGTGCTCTCCGCGTGGACGCTCAGCTGGCCGATCACTGCCGCGTTCTCCAACCGCGTGTACACCCGCATCGGCTTCCGGCTGACCGCCGTCCTCGGCATCTCGGGCGCCCTGGCCTGCCTCCTCGCCTTCCCGTTCCTGCCCTACCCGGGCGAGGCGTGGCAGCCGGCCCTCCTGATGCTGGTGCTCGGCGGCTGCCTCGGCTTCTTCCAGCTCCCGCTGATGGTCGGCGTGCAGTCCACCGTCCCCTACGAGGAGCGGGGCACCACCACCGCGTCCGTGCTGTTCTGCCGCCAGGTCGGCCAGAGCCTCGGCGCGGCGGCGTTCGGCGCCGTCGCCAACGGCGTCCTCGCCGCCCGCCTCGGCGCCGACACGGACCTCGACACCCTGGCCCGCTCCCTCCACACCACGGAGACGGTCCGCCGCGCAGTCGACGCGGCCGTCGACATGGTCTACTTCGGCGCGGCCGGCGCGGCGGCCCTCGCCCTGCTGGCCCTCCTCGTCCTGGCCCCGCGCCGCTTCCCGGTCCTGAAGGAGGTCACGGGAGAGCTCAGGCCGTGAGGGCGGGGACGAAGTCGTCCGGCAACCGGGGCGGGGTGCCCCGGGTCCACACCACCCGCAGCGCCGAGGCGGCGATCCGCCATCCGTCGGCCGTCCGGACCAGTTCGTTGTCGACGTGCCCGGCCGAGACGAACAGCTCACCCGACCCGTCCGCCAGGACGTGCGTGCTCAGCTGGGCGCCACGCACGGTGGCCCGGTCGCCGTCGACCTCGACGACGAGGTCGGTGCCCATGTGCACGGTCCGGTCGAACAGCGCCATGGCCTGCCGGACATGAGCCAGGAGGGCGTCCCGTCCGTGCACCGTGCCGATGGGCATCTCGGCGGTGACGTCCTCGGTGTGAAACGCGTCGGCCCACTCCTCGTCGAAGACGCCCGCGTCCAGGGACCGCAGGTAGCGGCCCATCAGGTCGGTGATCTCGGCACGGTCGGTCAGGGCCCGCAGCTGTCGCCGCATCTCTTCGGTGTCCATGCCGAAAGCGTCGCCCCTCAAGTCCACTTGAGGTCAAGCGCCCTGCCTGGAGGCCGGAATAGCCTCGTACGGCGACCGGTTGGCCCGGACATGCGACCCGCCACGGAGAGCCCCGACTCCCTCCATCCGCTGCTGGCCGGCCGGTTCAGCCCGTCCCGGTTCGACCCGTCGGCCGTCGTCGACGACCGGACGCTGGGGCTGCTCCTGGAGGCGGCCCGCTGGGCGCCGTCCGCCGGCAACTCCCAGCCGTGGGGCTTCTTCGCGGCCCGGCCAGGCGAGGCGGACCACGCCCGGCTGCTCCCGCACCTGGCGCCCAGCTCGGCGCGCTGGGCGACGGACGCGGGCCTGCTGGTCGTCACGCTCACCCGCCGGCACGTCGGCGACCCGGACATCCAGTACTCCGAGTTCGCCGACTACGACCTCGGCCAGGCCATCGCCCACATGACGGTGCAGGCCCAGGCGATGGGCCTGTCCGCCCACCAGTTCCGCGCCTTCGACCTGGAGGCCCTCACCAAGGAGCTGGACCCGGCCCCCGGCTGGGCGATCGTCTCGATGATCGCCCTGGGCCGCGCGGCGGAACCCCCCACCCGTCCCCGCGAACGCCGCCCGGTGGCCGACCTGTTGTCGGCGCCCTGGGCGGCGGAGCAGTAGCGCGTCAGAAGGCGGTGTCGGAGCCGAACGTCAGGCCGACCCGGCGGCCGGCGGCGAAGGGCGACCGCCAGGCGCCCGTCCCCCGGTAGAAGGTGTCGCCGGCGGCGTCGTGGGCGATCAGGTCCACCCGCCGGTCGCCGTCGACGTCACCGATGCCGACCAGACCGGTGAAGCCGCCCCAGCCGCCGCCGATCCGGGTCCGCGCCGCGAACGTGCCGTCGCCCTTGCCGAGGTACAGCCACAGCACGCCCGCCCGGTCCCGGGCCACCAGGTCGCCCGCCGGCCCGCCGGCGAGGTTCCCGACCGCCGTCACCTCGTTGTAGGTCCCCCAGCCGCCGCCGACCCGCTTGCGGGCCGTGAACGGCGCCGAGGCGTTCCCGGTGCCGGCGTAGAGCCACAGCACGCCCGCCCTGTCGGCGGCGACGAGGTCCGCCCGGCCGTCACCGGTCAGGTCGGAGCCGCCGGCGAGCTTGTCGTACGTGTTCCACCCGCCGCCGATCCGGACGCGGCGGGAGAGGGGCTGCTTCCATTCCCCCGACCCCTGGTGCAGCCAGAGCACCCCGTCCCGGTCCCGGGTCACGAGGTCGGCGAAGGGCGTCCCCGCGAGGTCGCCGGAGGACTCGATCCGGTCGTAGACGCCCCAGCCGGTGGTGAAGGCGGACTCCTCCCGGACCGTCGGCGCTCCGGCCGCGTCCTCGACGACGTCGAGGGACGTGACGCCGCCGCCGGTCCCGCGGGCGAACAGCTCGGGCGAGCCGTTGCCGTCGACGTCGTGCAGGCCGGGGGTGCGGCGGACGGTGAAGGTGCCGGAACCGCTGACGGGTTCGCCGACCCCGTCGATCGGCTCAGCGGTGAACCGCCAGTGGTACGTCCCCGCTCGGGCACCCCGATCGGGGGTGTCGAAGTCCTCGCCGCGCCAGACGAAGCCGACCGCGTCGGGCCCCATGTCGTCGAGGTCGCCTGGCTCCAGGGTCCTGCCCTTGGCGGCGAAGCCCTGGTCCTCGCGCCAGACGGCGAGCGTCACCCGCACGTTCTTCCGGGACAGCCGCCACCGGAAGTCCGCGCTCTCCACCCGGTCGAGGTCGATCACGGCGGGGATGTCCGCCCCGCCGTAGACGAGTTCGGTGGGCTCGCCGGTGGTGGCGACGAGCTCCACCCCGGGGGCGTCGGCCGTGCCGGCCGTGATGCGGTACAGCCCCTCGCCGTGCTCGCCGGTCCCGCCCCGGGCCATCAGGGAGCCGTCCGGGCCCGGGACCAGCGACCCCATCCGGTCGAGGACCCGCACGGGAGTCCCGCTGCCGTCCAGACGTTCCGCGTAGAGCGTGTGGTCCCCGCCGGCGTGGTTCTCCGGCACCCGGCTCACCCCGTGCACGAGCCATCCGCCGACCAGGGCGAACTTCTCGTCCGGCAGGACCTCGAACGACGCCGTCTCCCCCGTGCCGCGGGTGCCGACGGCGACCCGGGCGTAGGCGGACTGGTCGATCCAGGCGGTGTGCCCCGCCGAGACCGCCCCGGCGCCGAGGGGGTGGACCGTGGCCTCCCGGAAGGTGTCGGTGATCTCGCCCGACGCGATGTCGAGGACCGCCTCGTCGTGGTCGAGGCTGCCCGCCGGTCCGGTCAACAGGACCAGTTGGGCCGCGTCCGCGGATTCGGCGGTCATGACGAAGCCGTCGCGCCCCTCGGGGAGGCCCTTGATCGGGCGCTCCTGCGGGCCCTGCGCGCCCGGCGTGACCAGACGGCCCGCCGTGGTCCCGTCCGCGTTCCGCACGCCGAAGACGAGCGTGGTCCCCACGGCGCCCCGGTAGATGTACCGCGCGCCGTCCTTCTCCAGCGCGGCGAGGTCCACGACGTACGGCGCCGCCCCCGAGGCCAGGTCGCGGACCGTGAACACCCGGGCCAGCCGGATGTCGGTCGCGTGGTCCCCCGTCACCAGCACGTCCGACGCGCCGGTGTCGTACGCCCCGGCCAGCGGCAGCCTCCGCGCGGTCCCGTCCGCGTACCGGGTCCAGCGCAGCTCGGTCGGCGGGCTCGCGTACCGCTCGACCGTGAAGAAGCCGGCGTGCCCGCCGCCGACGACGTCCACCATGCCCGTCGGGTACGGCACCGTCGTGGACTGCTGGTCCTCCGCTGCGTACGACACCCCGGGCGCGGCGAACGCCGGGGCGGCGGCGCCCGCGGCGGCGAGGGCGACGGTGAGGGCGGCGGCGAGCGTGCGGCTGCGCGGACGTGCGTGGATCATGTGCGGGTTCCCCTCCCTGGAAGATCAGGAGGGTACCGCCCACCTGCGGCTCAGCCGCGACCGGGTTTCCTCGGCGAGAGGCAGAAGGGGTGGCCCGCCGGGTCGAGGAGGACGCGCCACCGGTCGGGGCGGGGCTGGACGGGCGGGAGCGTGGCGCCGAGCGCGGTCAGCTCGGCCACCGCCGCGTCGAGGTCGTCGACCACGAAGTCGAGGTGGAGCTGGGCCGGAACCTCCCCGTCCGGCCAGGTCGGCGGCCGGTGGTCCTCGGCCCGCTGGAAGCCGAGGACCAGGCCGCGGCCGTCCGTCAGCCCGGCGAAGTCGGCGTCGGAGCGGGCGTGCAGGGGCAGCCCGGTGGCCTTCGCGTAGAAGCCGGCGAGTGCCAGGGGGTCGGCGCAGTCGAGGTTCACCGCCGTGAGGGTCATCCGCATGCCCGGAGGCTAGGGGCGGGCGCCGTCGCCCGTCTCGGGGTTTTCGGCCGCCCCGGCGTCCGCTTCGGGGATTTCGGCCGACCCGGCGCCCGACCCGGTGTCCGACCCGGCGCCCGACCCGGTGTCCGACCCGGCGCCCGGCCCGGTGTCCGGACGGTCGTCCGGGCCGCCGTCCCTGTCGGGGCGCGGCCCCGGGGTCGCGGCGGTCTCCCCCTCCGTGCCCGCGTCCGCCGACCCGTCCCGGCTGCCGTCCCGTTGCCCGTTCTCGTCCCTGTCGGGTCCCGGCGCCGTCACCCGGCCCGTCAGCGCCGCCAGCGAGGTGCGGATGTGCTCCATGTGCGCGTGGATCTCCTCGCGCGCCTCGTCGTGCTCGCGCAGCACCCGGTCCGTCTCGCGCTCGGTCCGCTCGGCCTTCATCCGGGCCTCGGCCAGGATCTCCTCGGCCCGCGCCTCGGCGTCCTCCTGGCCGTGCCGCGCCTCCTCCTCGGTGCGGGCGAGGGCGCGGCGGGCCTCCTCCAGGCGGGCCTCGGCCTCCGCGACCTGGGCGGCGTGCCGGGCGTCCAGCTCCGCCGCGGCGGTCTCGGCGGCGCGCTCCGCCTCGGCGCGGCCGGTGCGGTGCTCCTCGGCCTGCCGGTCGAGCAGTTCGGCCGCGCGGTGCGCGGTCTCCTCGTACGCCTCCGCCGCCGCCGTCCGGGCGCCCTCGGCGTCGCGGCGGGCGATGGTGTCGAACTCCTCGGCCCGCTCCCGGGCGGCCTCCAGGGTCGCGCGGGCCTGCGCCTCGGCCGCGGCCCGTACCCCCTCCGCGTAGGCGTCGGCCGCCTCCCGGGCCTCGCGGGCCGCCGCGTCCGCCGCCTCGGCGAGGGCCTGGGCCTCCGCCTCGGCGGCGCGGACGAGCCGCTCGTCCTCCTGCTCCGCGAGCTTCAGGATCTGCTGGGCGGCCTCGCCCAGCTCCTCGTACCGCTGCGGCTTCAGCGCCGCGACGGCCTCCCGCAGCGCGGCGAGCTCCGCCTCCATCTCCTTGGCGAGGACGGTGAGCCGCGCGGCCCGCTCCCATGCCTCGTCCCGGTCCCCCGACAGCGCGGCGAGGTAGCGGTCGACCTGCTCCGGGCGGTACCCCCGCCCCCGTCCGACGGCGAAACTCATCCTGGCGCCCCTTCCCTCCGGTCCCCTCCAGGATGCGCCATAAGAACGGACAAAAGGCGCCCGACGTGATCACACATCGAGCGCCCTTCGTCACATTCCGCTCTGACAGAGCCTCAGGACAGACGTCGGACAGACGTCGGACAGACGTCAGACAGACGTCAGAGCAAGCCGTCCCACATCTGCTCCAGCAGCACCGACCACCAGTTCTCCGGCGACGACAGCGCCGCCGGATCCAGCATCGCCAGCTGCGCCTGGAAGTCGACCGTCCAGCGGCCCGCCTGCTCCGGCGTCAGCCCGAACCGCAGCCGCCACATCCGCCCGAGCAGCGCCATGCACCGCACGAACTCCGGCAGCCCCGTGTTCACGAACTGCGGCGGCACCGAGGCCCCGCCCGGACCGGCCTCCACCGGCACCGCCACGATGTGCGCGGTCCCGTACTGGACGCAGATCGCCCGCCCGAAGTCCGAACCGAGCACCAGGTACGAGCTCGCGTCCGGCGCCGCCTGCACCTGCCGCTGCTGCGCCAGCTCCGCCAGCGTCGGCACCACCGGCATCGCCGGCTGCGCCCAGAAGAACGGCCCGAAGTCCGCCGGCAGACCCGCCCACATGAGCGTCACCGCCACCAGCTCCGGCACTCCCTGCCGCGACACCGCCCGCTGGTCGAACCGGAGGATCCCCGGCCCGAACGCGCCCGCCAGCTCCTGCGCCACGCCCTCCGGCGGCAGCGGCGCCGCCGGCTGCACCTGCGGCAGCGGAGCCCGCACCGGCGCGGGCCGCGCCGGGCCGTCCGCCACCTGGTGCAACTCGCCCTGGTGGGTGAGCAGCTGGCGCATGCCCTGCTGCCGGCCGGCGTGATCCCGGCCGTACGGGGCGATGCTGGTGATCCGCGCCTGCGGCCACGTCTCGCGGATCATCCGCGCGCAGTAACCGCCGGGCAGCTCGCAGGACTCCAGCTCGGTGTGCAGTTCGAGCACCTGCTGCGCGGGCACGCCGAGCCCGCGCAGCTCGTGCAGGATCTGCCACTCCGGATGCGGGGTGCCCGGCGCCGAACGCCGGATGATCTGCTGCTCCGAACCGTCCGGCGCGCGGTACCGCAGCACCGCCTGGTACCCCGGGCCCACCGTCGGCACCCCGGCCGGCGGCTGCTGCGGATACCCGTACGCCGGAGCCGGAGCGGGCCCCGGAGCCGGGACAGGCGCGGGTGCGGGCGCGGGCGCGGGCGCCTGCGGCGCCGCCGGAGCGGGCCCCGGCGGCGGCAGCGGCGCGCCCGGACCGGCCGGACCCGGCTGGGCGAGCATCGTCGGCGCGTGCTCGATCCCGTGCGCCGGCGTCCCCGGACCACCGGGAACGCCCGGCGGCGGAGGCGGAGGCGGCGGCGTCTGACCACCACCGGGACCGGCCGGCCCCGGATGCGCCAACATCGTCGCCGCGTGGTGCACCGGCTGCGGAGGCGTCACCGGACCCGGCGGCGCGGGCGGCGGAGGCGTGCCCGGCTGCCCCGGCGCGGGCGGCGGCGTCTGCGGCGTCAGCTGGGTCGGTACGTACGCGGGCGCGGCCCCGCCCGAGCTCGCGCCGGGAACCCCCGGCACCCCCGGCGGAGGCGGCGGCGCCATCGGCCCGCGCGCGGCCGCCTTCTTCGGCGGCAGCGTCGCCTTGCTCGTCGCCGCGTCCGCGATGTCCCCGGCCCCCGGCACGACCGGCGGAGCCGCCGGCGGAGGCGGCGTCGCACCCGGCACGGGCGGGACGGGCGGCGGCGTCGCACCCGGCGCGGACGGCGCGGACGGCGCGGGGCCCGCAGACGGCGCGGGGGCCGCCGGGTCCAGACGCGGCGCCACCGCCGTCTTCGGCAGCGCGCTCCCGCCCTGCATCAGCGCCGTCGGCGCGTCCGCGCCCACCACCGGCGCCGGCGCGGGCGCGGCCGGGGCGCGCGGGAGCGGCGGGGGGGGCAAGCGCGCCGCCCCCCGGCGCGGCCCCCCCCCCCCCCGGCCCCGCCGCCCCCCCCCCCCCCCCCCCCGGGGGGGCGCG
>NZ_JBHYKM010000042.1:0-3454 GCF_042741435.1 Streptomyces sp. NPDC058955
GCCGCGAGCGAAGAATTCCGCCAGGGGGAGGATCGCCGCGCCCACCGTGACCGCGTCGGGGCCGAGCGTGCCCATGCCGAGGGTGACCCGCGCCGCCGGGTACGCCAGCGCGTACGCGCGCGCGTGCTCCTCGACCTCCGCCAGGAAGCGCGGGCCGAGCAGCAGCCCGGCCCAGCCGCCGACGAGGATCCGCTCCGGCTGGAAGAGGTTGACGAGGTCGGCGAAACCGGCGCCCAGGTACTCGGCGGTCTCGGCCAGGACGGCGACCGCGGCCGGGTCCGGCGCACCGCCGTCCGCGGGGTACGCCGAGGACGCCAGCGCCGCCAGCCCCGCCTCCTCGCCCGCGCCGGCCGGCGGCTCGCCGCCCGCCTCCCGCCACCGTTCGAGGAGCGCGCCGGCCCCCGCGTACGCCTCCAGGCAGCCCTGGGCGCCGCACCGGCACCGCCGGCCCCGGACCCGTACCTTCAGATGGCCCCACTCCAGCGCCCGCCCGGGGCCGGACGGATCGGTGGTGACGCAGGCGCCGACGCCGGAGCCGAAGAGGACCACGACCGCGCTGGTCGCGCCCCGGCCCGCGCCGAACCACATCTCGGCCTGGCCGAGTGTCCTGGCACCGTTGTCGATCCGGTAGGGCACGCCGGCCGGCAGGTCGACCGCCGCGCGGAGCAGCCGCTCCAGCGGGACCGCGTCCCAGCCGATCGTCTGCCCGTGCACCACCGCCCCGTCCTCCGCCGTCCGCTCGACGATGCCGGGGACGCCGATGCCGACGCCGAGCAGCGCCTCCGCGGGGACGTCCGCCGTGCGCAGCACCTCGGCGATGCCGTCGCGGATGTGGTCGACGACGACCCCGACCTCGTACCGCCCGGCGCCCTGCTCCGAGGGGGCCAAGGGGCGTTCGGCGCGGGCGAGTTCGGTGAGGGTGAGGTCGAAGAGCTCGACCCGGACCCGGGTCTCGCCGACGTCCACGCCGATCATCCGGCCGCTGTCGGGGGCGACCCGCAGCAGGATCCGGGGCCGGCCGCCGGCCGAGTCGACGCTGCCGGCCTCCTCGACGAGCCCCTCGGCGACCAGCTCCGCGACCACGTTGCTGACCGAGCCGGAGCTGAGCCCGGTGGCGGGGCCGAGCGAGAAGCGGCTCAGCGGGCCGTCGAAGTAGAGCCGCCGGAGGACCGCGGTGCGGTTCTCGCGCCGCAGGTCCCGCACGGTCCGGCCGTTCGATCTGGTCACTGGGGCCCCTCGCGGTAGTGGTCGGTCGGGCGGTGCATCCGATGGTCGCCTCAGGACCGGCGCAGCCCGCTGAGCAGCAGCTCGGCCAGCTGGTCGTACGCCTCGGCGTCCGCGAGGCCGGTGGACGCGGCCACCTGCCGGCGCTGGATGCGGACCATCACGGAGGCGATGACGTCGGCGGCGAAGGCCACGTGGACCTCCCGGAAGACGCCGGCGTTGACGCCCTCCTCGATGAGCTGCTGCACCCGGCCGGCGGCGGCCCGGGTGTTCCGCTCGTACACCTCCGCGGCCGGTTCGAACGCGGCCACGTCGTCGAAGAACTGCGGGGAGACCGGCGCCAGCTCGGCGGAGACGGCCCGCAGATAGGCGGCGAGCCGCTCGGCCGGCCCGCTCGCGGCGGCGAGGACCGCCTCGACGCGGGCGGTGGCGCGCCGGAAGAAATGCACGACGGCCGCCCGGACCAGCTGCTCCTTGCTGCCGGCCAGGCCGTACAGGGTGCGCTTGGAGCAGTGCAGCCGGGCGGCGAGGTCGTCCAGGGTCAGCCGGGCGAAGCCCTCGCCGACGAGCAGGGCGACCAGGTCCTCGAAGAGGGCGGAACGGCGCGCCGCTCCGCGCCCCGTGAGCTTCGGGGTGTCGGCGGCGGAGGTCTCGATCACCCGAACAGTATGCCGGGCCACCCGGCCGGAGGGGTTCCCTCCGCGCACGGATGCGCTATTTTTAGCGGTACTGGAGTACCAGTCCAAGTACCACTTTGCGCGCCGATGGAGTCGCCATGGATGTCGACCGCCTGCTCCCCACCCCCGAGGCGGCGGACCTCATCGCCCTCACCCGCGAGATCGCCGACAACGAGCTCTCGCCCCGGGTGGACGCACACGAGGCAGCCGAGACCTATCCCGAGGGGCTCTTCGCCACCCTGGGCCGGGCCGGCCTGCTCGGCCTCGCCTACCCCGAGGAGTACGGCGGCGGCGGCCAGCCGTACGAGGTCTACCTGCAGGTCCTGGAGGAGCTGGCGGCCCGCTGGGCGGCCGTCGCGGTCGCCACCAGCGTCCACACCCTCGCCTGCCACCCGCTGTACGCCTTCGGCACCGACGCGCAGAAGGAGCGCTGGCTCCCGTCGATGCTGGAGGGCCGGCTCGTCGGCGGCTACAGCCTCTCCGAGCCGCAGGCCGGCTCCGACGCCGCCGCCCTCGCCTGCAAGGCGGAGCGCCAGGAGGACGGCAGCGGCTACCGGATCACCGGCACCAAGGCGTGGATCACCCACGGCGGCCGGGCCGGCTTCTACGCCCTCTTCGCCCGCACCGCCCCCGGCGGCCACGGCGTCTCCTGCTTCCTCGCCCCCGGCGAGGCCGAGGGCCTCTCCTTCGGCGCCCCCGAGCGCAAGATGGGCCTCCAGGCGGTCCCCACCACCTCCGCCTTCTGGGACGGCGCCCTCATCGAGGAGGACCGGCTCATCGGCACCGAGGGCCAGGGCCTCCAGATCGCCTTCAGCGCCCTCGACAACGGCCGCCTCGGCATCGCCGCCTGCGCCACCGGCCTGGCCCAGGCCGCCCTGAACGCCGCCGTCGACTACGCCAACGAGCGCACCACCTTCGGCCGCCGGATCGTCGACCACCAGGGCCTCGGCTTCCTCCTCGCCGACATGGCCGCCGCCGTCGACGCGGCCCGCGCCACCTACCTGGACGCGGCCCGCCGCCGCGACCTCGGCCGCCCCTTCAGCCGCCAGGCCAGCGCGGCCAAGCTGATCGCCACCGACACCGCCATGAAGGTCACCACGGACGCCGTCCAGGTCCTCGGCGGCTACGGCTACACCCGCGACTTCCCGGTCGAGCGCTACATGCGCGAGGCGAAGATCATGCAGATCTTCGAAGGCACCAACCAGATCCAGCGCCTGGTCATCAGCCGGGGGCTGGCGCGTCCGGAGAAGTAGTGGTCAGGCGCGGTCCAGGTAGGCCGTGAGGGCGGGGTCGGGGGAGTAGCGGGCGCCGGCGCGGTGGCGCAGGGCCTCGTCGAGGCGGCGGAGGGCCGGGCGGGGGTCCTCCGAGGCGTCGAACTCCAGCCTCATGGCGCCGTCCCACCCGTCCTTCCCGGCGAAGCCGACCGGGACGGTCAGGCCCGCGCGGGGGCGGATCGCGGCGGGGAGCGTCCCCCGGCGGCCGCCCCGGGGCCTGGACATGGGGGGGCGGGCGGGGGGTCGGGGGTCGGTCCGCCCCCCCCAAGGACCCTGTCG
>NZ_JBHYKM010000042.1:3464-48391 GCF_042741435.1 Streptomyces sp. NPDC058955
CCTTCCTCCCGGGCTATCCCGACCGGGAGGGACTGCCCCGGGGGGGGGCGGAGGGGGGGGGGGTGGTCCCTGCGGCGTTCGCCGGGGGCGCTCTCCTGCGGGGCCCGGACGGTGACGCGGGTGACGTCCGGCCACGACAAGGACCAGTGCCGGTTCTGGAACCGGCAGTGGAGGTGGCCGTCGGTCAGCAGGACGGTCCGGCGGACGGGCTGCACCCCGTTGAGGAGGACGCCCCCGAGCAGGAAGGCGAGCAGGCCGGCCCCCGCGGTGGCGGCCGTGGCCGGCCAGGGCGCGAAGAAGGCGAGGACGAGCGCGCCGGGTGCGGCGGCGAGCACGCCGAAGAACACGAGGCAGCCTCCCCTGTCCGTCCGCCGGCTCGGCGCGTCCAGCAGACCCGCGGTGACCTCCACCGTGTCCGGGAGCCCGCTCTCCGGGGCCTTCGCCGGCTCCGGGACCGCGTCCGCGCGGGCGGCCGTGCGGGTCGCGGGGGCCGGGACGGGGGCCGGGGCGTCCGCGCCCAGCAGGTCGAGGATCCGGGAGGGTGTCGGGCGGGGCCCAGGGGCCTTGTCCAGGCACGCGAGGAGCACCGCCCGCAGCCCCGGCGGCACCCCGTCCAGGTCCGGCTCGTCGTGGACGACCCGGTAGAGGAGCGCGGGGACGGGGCCCTCGCCGAAGGGGGCCCGGCCGGTCGCGGCGTACGCCAGGACCGCGCCCAGCGAGAAGACGTCGCTCGACGGGGCCACCGGTTCCCCCTTCGCCTGCTCCGGGCTCATGAAGCCGGGGGTGCCGACGACCAGGCCCGTGTCGGTCAGGGCCGTCGCCCCCTCCGCCGCCTTCGAGATGCCGAAGTCGATGACGCGCGGTCCGTCGCCGGTGACCAGGATGTTCGACGGCTTCAGGTCCCGGTGGACCAGACCGGCCCGGTGGACGGCCTCCAGGGCCTCGGCGAGGCCGGCTGCCAGGGACCGCACCGCCGCCTCGGGGAGCGGCCCCCGGTCCCGTACGAGCTCCGCCAGATCGGGCGCGTCGATGTAGTCGCTCGCCACCCACGGCACCGGGCCGTCGGGGTCGGCGTCCACGATCGGCGCGGTCCAGAAGCCGCCGACCGTCCGCGCCGCCGCCACCTCGCGGCGGAACCGCTCCCGGAAGCCCGGGTCGGCGGCGATCTGGGGGCGGATCACCTTCACCGCGAGCCGCCGGCCGCTGCGGGAGACCGCCAGGAAGACCTGGCCCATGCCCCCCGCACCGAGCCGCGCCGACAGGCGGTACGGGCCGATCGAGGCCGGATCCTCCGGCTGCAAGTCGTGCACGGTTCCCCCGGGTTCGCGCTGTCGGGAGGGCGATCCTCCCAGAGCGGCGCGGTGCCGGGCCAGTCCGGGCCCGGGGCCCGCGATCACCACGGACCTGACATATCCATGGTGATTTCGTGTTGAACAAGTTGAGGCGTATGCTCGGGACAGCCACCCCGGTTCGCCTGTGTTCCCCCGTTTCAGGCGCATCGGGGTTCGGCATGTCCGGGGGTCACTTCTCCAGGGCCGCCACGCCCGCGCGGGCGAACTTCTCGTCCAGGTCGCCCGAGGGCGCGCCCGCCACGCCGATGCCCGCGATCGGGGCGCCGGCCGCGGTGACCGGGGCGCCGCCGCCGAGGAAGAGGGTGCCGGGGATGTCCTTCAGCCGCGGGGCCTGGGCCAGGCGGCCGGCGAGGACCGAGGTCGGGGCGTTCCAGGACACCGCCGTGTACGCCTTCCGCTCCGCCGACACGGAGGACTGCGGGCCCGCGCCGTCGCCCCGCAGGGTGACGAGCGGCTTGCCGTTCCGGTCGACCACCGCGACGGTCACCCGCTGGTTCTCCGCCTCCGCGGCGTCCAGCGCGGCCCTCGCCGCCTCCGTCGCCGCGGCGACCGTCAGGTGGGTGGTGGCGGTGGTGTGCTCGCTCGTGGCCTCGGTGACGGCCGCGGGGGCGGCGGCCGGGTCGTCGCCGGCGCTCGCGGAGTAGGCGCCGACCCCCGCGAGGCCGAGGGCGACGACCGCGCCACCGGTCGTCAGACGGGTCCGGTGGGCCTTCTTCACGTGCTTCATAGGGCGGTCGCTCCAGGGGGTCGGGGACGAAGATCGACGGACGCTTCATCCTGGGCGCCGATCCCGCCCCCGCCCGTCGGCGCACCGGCTGCGGGCGGCGGCCGGATCGGTGGACCCGGGGGTCCGCCGATCGGATGACCCCGGTCCCGTGCCCGTCCCGGCCGGTCCTCCGCTTCCTGGGGCGTGGCCTGGGGTTCTATGGTGGCGGCGCAGATCGCGCAGACCGCGCGGTCCCCCCGCGGGGACGCGCCCCCGGCCCGGCGGCCAACCCGCCGGCAGGGTCACCCGCACGACACGAACGAGGAGTTCCATGGACATCGCCGGCTCCGCCGCTCTCGTCACCGGCGCCGCTTCCGGGCTCGGCGCCGCCACCGCCGCCGCGCTCGCCGCGCGCGGCGCCACGGTCTACGGGCTCGACCTGGAGAAGGCCGTCGCCGCCGCCGGGGCCCTCCCGGAGGGCGTACGGCTGATCGCCGCCGACGTGACCGACGAGGACCAGGTCAGCGCCGCGCTCGCCGAGATCGACGCCGACGGGGCCGAGCTGCGGCTCGCGGTCAACTGCGCCGGCATCGCCCCCTCGGCCCGCGTCCTGGGCCGCAAGGGCCCGCACGACCTCGACCTGTTCCGCACCGTCGTGAACGTCAACCTGGTCGGTACGTTCAACGTGATGCGGCTCGCCGCCGAGTCCATCGCCCGGCACGAGCCCGACGCGCACGGCCAGCGCGGCCTCGTGGTCAACACCGCCTCGATCGCCGCCTTCGAGGGCCAGGTCGGGCAGATCGCCTACGCCGCCTCCAAGGCGGGCGTCGCCGGCATGACCATCACGGCCGCCCGCGACCTCGCCCAGTTCGGCATCCGGGTCGTCACGGTCGCCCCCGGCATCGTCGACACCCCGATGATGGCGGGCTTCAGCGAGGAGATCCGGGCCGGGCTCGCCGCGAGCGTCACCTTCCCGCAGCGCCTCGCCCAGCCGGAGGAGTACGCCCGGCTGATCACGATGATCGCCGAGCACGACTACCTCAACGGCGAGACGATCCGGATGGACGGCGCGCTGCGGATGTCCGCCCGCTGACCGCACCCACCGCGAAGAGCACTCGGTGCCGGAAAAATCCGGCACCGAGTGCCGCACGGAGGCGTCACCGGTGTTAGGTTCGTGCCATGGCAGCAGCGGCGACGAACCCCCGGACCCCTCCGAAGCCCGCGATGCGCGACTCCCTCATCGCCGCGGCCTTCCAGCTCTTCCTGGAGCGGGGCTACGAGCAGACCACCGTCGACGACATCGTCACCCTCGCCGGCGTCGGACGGCGCTCCTTCTTCCGCTACTTCCCGTCGAAGGAGGACGTGGTCTTCCCCGACCACGAGCAGTGCCTCGACGACATGACCCGCTTCCTCGCCGCCAGCGCCGACACCGACGACCCCATGGTCCGGGTCTGCGACGCCGCCCGCCTGGTCATGCGGATGTACGCCGAGAACCCCACCTTCTCCGTCCAGCGCTACCGGCTGACCCGCGAGGTCGCCGGACTGCGCACCTACGAGCTCTCCGTCGTCTGGCGGTACGAGAAGACCCTCGGCGACTACCTGAGGGCCCGCTGGGCCGACCGCAAGGACGGCACCCTGCGCGCCAACGTGGCCGCGGCGGCCGTCGTCGCCGCCCACAACCACGCCCTGCGGCACTGGCTGCGCTCGGGCGGCGAGGGCGACCAGCTGGACGAGGTGGACCGCGCCCTGGAGTTCGTCCGCGCCACCTGGAGCCCGGACGCGCCGGCCGGGGCCGGTGGCGACGCCGCCGCGGAGGGCGCCGACGACGTGGTCGTCGTCATCACCAAGCGGTCCACGCCGATGTGGCGGGTGGTGCGCGAGGTGGAGGCGAGCCTCGACGGGAGTTGAGAGGGACCTCAGTATCTCGAATTGAGGGAACTCAGGTCTTTCTTTGCTGGCACTGAGTGCCATATCTTGGGGCTCCATGCACGGTCGAGCCGCCGAGTGCGAGGAGAAGGCATCGTGTTCCACACGGGACTGAGGACCCCCGGCGCCGTCCGGACCGAGGAATCGGCCGAAGGCACCGATCTCTACTTCCAGCGCTGCGCCTGGTGCCACACCACCACCTTCCAGCGCCTGCTCTGCCCGACCTGCGGGTCGACCGACCTGTCCCCCCAACTCAGCGAGGGGCAGGGCGTGATCACCGTCCGCCGGGCCCACACCGCCGCCGAGGCCGACCTCTGGCCGGTCCACATGGCCGAGGGCTTCGTGGTCCGCTGCCGGGTCGACGGACCGCCGCACGCCGTGCGCCCGGGCGTCCGGGTCAAGCTCGCGAGCGCCGCGGACACCGGGCGCCGGCCGGTCGTCCGGCTCTGCGAGGAGGTCCCGCTGGACGGCTGGATCTGACCCGAGGCCCACGCGAAAGGGGGTGGCACAGAGTGCCACCCCCTTCGTCGTGTCCGACGGCGTCAGCGCGCGCCGATCTCCTCGGTCAGCTGCGGCAGCACCTCGAAGAGGTCGCCGACCACGCCGTAGTCGACCAGGTCGAAGATCGGGGCCTCGGGGTCCTTGTTGACCGCGACGATCGTCTTCGACGTCTGCATGCCGGCCCGGTGCTGGATCGCGCCGGAGATGCCCGCGGCGACGTACAGCTGCGGCGAGACCTGCTTGCCGGTCTGGCCGACCTGGTTGGAGTGCGGGTACCAGCCGGCGTCCACGGCGGCGCGGGAGGCGCCGACGGCCGCGCCGAGCGAGTCGGCCAGCTTCTCGACGACCTCGAAGCCCTCGGCGGCGCCGACGCCGCGGCCGCCGGAGACCACGATGGCGGACTCGGTCAGCTCCGGGCGGCCGGTGGAGACCCGCGCGGTGCGGGAGACGACCTTGGCCGCGTTGCCCGTGAAGGCGACGGTGACGTTCTCGACCGTGCCGGCGGCCGGGGCGACCTCCGGGGCGGCGGAGTTCGGCTTGACGGTGATGACCGGGACGCCGTGCGAGACCGTCGACTTCACCTGGTACGAGGCGGCGAAGACGGACTGGGTGGCGACCGGGCCGTTCTCGCCGGCCTCCAGCTCCACCGCGTCGGTGATCAGGCCGGAGCCGAGGCGGAGCGCGACGCGGGCCGCGATCTCCTTGCCCTCGCCGGAGGAGGTCACCAGGACGGCGGCCACCTCCTTCTCCTTCGCGATCTGGGTGAGCGCGTCGACCTTCGGGACGACGAGCTGCTCGGCGAACTCGGCGCCGTCCGCGACGTACACGGTGGCCGCGCCGTACTCGGCGGCGGTGGCGGCGATCGAGGCGGCGGCCTCGCCGGCGCCGAGGACGACCGCGGTGGGCTCGCCGACGCGGCGGGCCAGGGTCAGCAGTTCGAGGGCCGGCTTGCGGACCGCACCGTCGGCGTGGTCCACGAGAACCAGGATCTCAGCCATGATTCCTTGCTCCTGAGGTGGGGTGACGGTGGATCAGATGAACTTCTGGCCGGCGAGGAACGCGGCGAGCTGCTTGCCGCCGTCACCCTCGTCCGTGATGATCGTGCCCTGCGTGCGCGCCGGGCGGGCGGTCGCCGAGTCGACCAGGGTCCAGGACCCGGCGAGGCCGACCTCGTCGGCGTCGATGCCGAGGTCGTCCAGGTCCAGCTCCTCGACCGGCTTCTTCTTGGCGGCCATGATCCCCTTGAAGGAGGGGTAACGGGCCTCGCCCGACTGGTCGGTGACCGAGACGACGGCCGGCAGCGGGGCCACCAGCTGCTCGCTGGCGGCGTCGCCGTCACGGCGGCCCGTCACCATGCCGCGCTCCACCGCGACCTCGGAGAGCAGCGTCGCCTGCGGCACGCCCAGCCGCTCGGCGAGCAGCGCCGGCAGCACGCCCATGGTGCCGTCCGTCGAGGCCATGCCGCAGACGACCAGGTCGAAGCCGGTCTTCTCCAGCGCCTTCGCGAGGATCGCGGAGGTGGCGATGACGTCGGAGCCGTGGATGGACTCGTCGTTGACGTGGACGGCCTTGTCGGCGCCCATCGACAGCGCCTTGCGCAGCGCGTCCTTGGCGTCGTCCGGACCGACCGTCACGACGGTGACCTCGGCGTCGTCGGACTCCTCGGAGATCCGCAGGGCCTGCTCGACGGCGTACTCGTCCAGCTCCGAGAGCAGACCGTCGACGGCCTCGCGGTCGGTCGTCAGGTCGTCGGCGAAACCGCGGTCGCCGGTCGCGTCGGGGACGTACTTCACACAGACAGCGATCTTCAGGGTCACGGCCTGTCTCCTTTCGAGGGGCTGGTGGTTACGGGAGGTTGCGGGCCATGACGATGCGCTGGACCTGGTTGGTGCCTTCGTAGATCTGGGTGATCTTGGCGTCGCGCATCATGCGCTCGACGGGGTAGTCGCGGGTGTAGCCGTAGCCGCCGAGGAGCTGGACGGCGTCGGTGGTGACCTCCATGGCGACGTCGGAGGCGAAGCACTTGGCGGCGGCGCCGAAGAAGGTGAGGTCGCCGTCGACGCGCTCGGACTTCGCCGCGGCGGCGTAGGTGAGCTGGCGGGCGGCTTCGAGCTTCATGGCCATGTCGGCGAGCATGAACTGCACGCCCTGGAAGTCGGCGATCGGCTTGCCGAACTGCTTGCGCTCCTTGACGTAGCCCTTGGCGTAGTCGAGGGCGCCCTGGGCGATGCCGAGGGCCTGGGCGGCGATGGTGATGCGGGTGTGGTCGAGGGTCTTCATCGCGGTGGCGAAGCCGGTGCCCTCGGCGCCGATCATGCGGTCGGCGGGGATGCGGACGTTGTCGAAGTAGACCTCGCGGGTCGGGGAGCCCTTGATGCCGAGCTTCTTCTCCGGGGCGCCGAAGGAGACGCCCTCGTCGCCCTTCTCGACCACGAAGGCGGAGATGCCCCTGGAGCGCTTCTCCGGGTCGGTGACGGCCATCACGGTGTAGTACTCCGAGACGCCGGCGTTGGTGATCCACCGCTTCACGCCGTTGAGGACCCAGGAGTCGCCGTCGCGGACCGCGCGGGTCTTCATGCCCGCCGCGTCCGAGCCCGCGTCCGGCTCCGACAGGCAGTACGAGAACATCGCCTGGCCGGCGGCGAGCGGGGCGAGGTACTTGTGCTTCAGCTCCTCCGAGCCCGACAGGATCACCGGGAGCGAGCCGAGCTTGTTCACCGCCGGGATCAGCGAGGACGAACCGCAGGCGCGGGCGACCTCCTCGATCACGATCACCGTCGCGAGCGCGTCCGCGCCCGCGCCGCCGTAGGTCTCCGGGACGTGCACGGCGTGCAGGTCGTTGGCGACCAGCGCGTCCAGGGCCTCCTGCGGGAACCGCCCCTCCTCGTCCACCGCCGCCGCGAACGGGGCGATCTTCGCGTCCGCCAGCGCACGCACCGACTCCCGGAGCATCTCGTGCTCCTCGGAGGTCCGGTACAGGTCGAAGTCCTTGCCCATGGTCTTGAGCTCCCTGGCTTGCTAACTACCGTTAAGTAACCCAAAGGGTAGGCCGTGAGCGGGGACCTTGTCAGCGCCCGACTATGCTCGGGCAGGCAGTTTCGCCCGACGTCCCTGGAGTCCCGCATGGCCCTGAAGATCACTGTGATCGGCACCGGATACCTCGGCGCCACCCACGCCGCGGCCATGGCGGAGATGGGCTTCGAGGTCCTCGGCCTCGACGTCGTGCCGGAGAAGATCGAGCTGCTGGCCTCCGGCCGCGTGCCGATGTACGAGCCCGGCCTGGAGGAACTGCTCGCCCGGCACGTCGCCGGGATCGAGGGCTCCACCGGCCGGCTGCGCTTCACCACCTCCTGGGAGGAGGTGGGCGCCTTCGGCGACGTCCACTTCGTCTGCGTGAACACCCCGCAGAAGCATGGCGAGTACGGCTGCGACATGAGCTACGTCGACGCCGCCTTCACCTCCCTCGCCGGCGTCGTCCGCGAGGGCGCGCTGGTCGTCGGCAAGTCGACCGTGCCGGTCGGCTCGGCCGAGCGGCTGGCCGGGGTGCTGCCGGCGGGCGTCGGACTGGCCTGGAACCCCGAGTTCCTGCGCGAGGGCTTCGCCGTCCAGGACACCCTGCACCCGGACCGGATCGTCGTCGGCGTGCCCGGCGACGACGACGGCCGGGCCGAGAAGACGCTCCGCGAGGTGTACGCCGCCCCGGTCGCCGAGGGCTCGCCCTTCGTCGTCACCGACTTCCCGACCTCCGAGCTGGTGAAGACGGCCGCGAACTCCTTCCTCGCCACCAAGATCTCCTTCATCAACGCGATGGCCGAGGTCTGCGAGGCGGCCGGCGGCGACGTCGCCAAGCTCGCCGAGGCGATCGGCCACGACGAGCGGATCGGCAACAAGTTCCTGCGGGCCGGCATCGGCTTCGGCGGCGGCTGCCTGCCCAAGGACATCCGGGCCTTCATGGCCCGCGCGGGCGAGCTCGGCGCCGACCAGGCGCTGACCTTCCTCCGCGAGATCGACTCCATCAACATGCGGCGGCGCGGCCAGATGGTCGAGATGGCCCGCGAGGCGCTGGGTGGGAACTCCTTCCTGGGCCGCCGGGTCGCCGTCCTCGGCGCCACCTTCAAGCCGGACTCGGACGACGTCCGCGACTCCCCCGCGCTCAACGTGGCCGGCCAGATACACCTCCAGGGCGGCCAGGTGACCGTCTACGACCCCAAGGGCATGGAGAACGCCCGCAAGGTCTTCCCGACCCTCGGCTACGCGGACTCGGCCCGGGAGGCCGTCCGGGGCGCGGACGTGGTCCTGCACCTGACCGAATGGCGCGAGTTCCGCGAGCTCGACCCGGCCGAGCTGGCCGCGGTCGTCTCCTCGCCGGTCGTCCTCGACGGGCGCAACGCCCTGGACGCCGAGCGGTGGCGGGCGGCCGGCTGGACGTACCGGGCGATGGGCCGCCCGCGGGCCTAGCGACGGCGAGGGAAGGGGCGCACCGGACGGATCCGGTGCGCCCCTTCCTCATGGGTGTACGGGTACGGGTCAGGCGGCGACGGGCCTGATCCGGTTCGTACGGGACAGGAACTCGGTGTCGCGCAGGGCCCGGGTGGCGTTGCCGTGGGCCAGGCCGACCAGGTCCCGGGCCGGCCAGCCGCGCCGCAGCAGCTCCGCGAAGAGCGGCACGTAGCCGGCCGCCGGGCCCGTCAGCCGGGAGAGGCCCGTCGACTCGGGCCCGGCCCCGTCGCGCACCCGGTCGAGGAGGTCGGCGGTGGCGGCGGGGTCGTCCCCGACGGCGACCATGCAGACGGCGCCGTTCTCGCCGAGCAGCCGCAGCACGTCGTCCGGGAGGGCGTCCGGCTCGGCCCGGGTGACCAGGGCGGGGGCGCGGGTGACGGCGAGGACCTTGCGGACGGTGTCCTGGTCGGCGCCGCTGAGGTCCACGGCGAGCCCGATGCGGTTCATCTCGCGGACCGCCTCGCGGGCGAAGCGGTCGAAGCGGGTGAGGTTCACGGCCCGGACGCCGAGGGCGTGGTAGGCCCGCAGGGTGGCGGCGGAGCCGCCGAGGGCCGTCCAGTCCACCGGTCCGAGGAGCGCGGCGACCCGGCCGCAGTTGCGGGCGTGGACCATCTCCGAGGTGGTGTGGGCCAGCCGCAGGTCCTCGGGGCAGGCGGCGACGAGCGCGCGGATGGTGTCGATGCGGCGCAGGGTGCCGATGGCGCCGTCGTCGGAATCCCCGTGCAGCGACCAGAACTGCGCGCCGGCCTCCCGGGCCCGGGCGGGCGGCAGGTCCTCGGGGTCGAGGAGCGCGGGGAGTTCGGTGTGGCCCTCCAGGACGGGCTGGGCGGCGAGGATCGCCCGGGCCCGGGCGGTCTCGTCGAGCGGGGGTGGCGACTCCGGGGGTTCCAGCGCGCCGACGGCGCCGGAGGCGGCAGAGAAGGGGGGATGGTCGTCTAGATCTGCCATGGCACTACTCACTACTCCGAAACTCGGTGATGCAGTACTACCCCGCCGAAGGGGCGGGGCAGTACGGTCCACCGTGCCACCGGGGCCCTGCCGGGGGCCCGCCGGGCTGCGCCGTCCGGGTGACGGGCGCCGGGCCGCGCCGGGGCGGGGCTCAGTCCTTGGTCCCCCAGACCCACTCGAAGCCGAAGCCGTAGGCCCGGTCGATCAGCGGGTGGCTGCCCTCCTCCTCCGTGGCGGTGAACCAGCGGACCTCGCGGCGGACGTCCATGCCGCCGGCGGAGGCGGTGACGAGGGCGATGGCGCAGGCAGTCGCACCGGCGGGGGCGTCGTCGAGGAGGATGCGCAGGGTGCCGGAGGGGGCGGTGACCGTCACGGTCGCGCCGAGGCTGCGGAAGTCGACGGCGCCCTCGTACACGTAGGTGAAGACGAGCATCCGGCGGATCCTCGCCCGGTGCTCCAGGTTGGTCCGCAGCGTCTCGCCGTCCGAGGAGGCGCCGGTCCTGTCGTCCTGGTCGAGGAGGGTGTACGGGGGCGCGTCGAGCGCGCCGAAGAGGTTGCCGAGCGCCTGGACGACGTACTTCGACCCGTCGGTGAGCTCGACCAGGCAGCCGAGGTCCAGGTCGGCGCCGGTCGCGGCCGACCAGTTGAGGTTGGCCTGGAGGACGCCCCGGCCGGAGACGAGCCCGAGCGGGGTCGCCTTGGTCAGCAGGGCCTCGCGCCCGGGGCGCCCCCCGGGCTGCGGGCGGGCCGGCGGGACGGCCTCGCCCGGCGCCTTGGGCCGGAGCCTGATGACCCCGCGCTGACGGTCTGATGCCATGTCAATTCCCCCCGGACTCAATGGATCCACCGACAGGCACAGTATCGGCGAGTGGGCTACGATCTGCTCCCTACCGGGGGACGGCGGGTGTGCGGGAGGCGCTGGGGAGCGCACGGCACACCGGGGACGGAACCCCCTCTCTCGTCACGTCCGTGGGGGTGGACATGGCCGTCGCATCGACGACGGAACGCCGACAGGTGGCCCTGGAGATCGAGGAGTTGAGCCGCGAGGCGCAACTCTCCTCGCGCTCCCGCGAATTGGCGGATCTCGCCGACGCGCTGCGGTCCACCGAGACCGGTTCCGACGCGCTCGACCCGTGGACGGACCTCGACCTGCTGGCCTCGTACGCCCGCCCGGAGAGCGTGGACCCCGGCCCGCCGGTACGCGAACACGCCGCCTGGGGCTGGCTGGAGACGGCGCTCGGCGGGCTCGTCTTCGTCCCGCTCGCGCTGACCTGGTACGGGCTCACACAGGCGTCGAGCGCGTACGGGGCGCTGACCGGCTCCGACCCGAAGGCCGCCACCCGGCCCTTCCTCCAGCTGTGGCAGTCCGGCTTCGAGGGCCGGCTCACCGGCTTCTTCACCTTCGGTCACGTCGCCGCCACCGCGACCGCCGCGATCCTCCTGCTGCTCGTCCTCGCGGTGCTGCACGGCGGGCGCCGGGCCAGCGCGGAGCGGCGGGAGAAGGCGGCGGCGCAGCGGGCGGAGGCGCTGCTGCGGCGGATGGTGCCGGTGCTGACCCGGGCGCAGCTGTGCCTCAACCGGCACCGGCTCTCCTCCCCCGTCCGGTTCGCGGAGGAGTTGACGAAGTCGGCCGGCACGCTGAACCGGCTCGGCGAGCGGGCCAGCAAGACGCAGGGCCTGCTGGCCCAGGCGGCCACCGCCGTCGGCGACTCCCTGGACCGGGCGCAGGAGCGGCTCGCCGGGGTGGACGGCGCGGTGAAGCCGCTGGAGACGGCCGCGACCCGCATCGAGACGGCGGTGAGCGGCAGCGGGGTCATGGTGCGCCAGGCCCTGGAGGACGTGCGGGGCACCAACGGCGAGGTGCGGGACGTCCTGGAGAAGGCGGGGACGCGGGTCGAGGACTCCGTCATGACGCTCGCGGCGGCACAGCGCTCCTTCACCACCGGTCTGGAGGTCGCCGGCGACCTCTCCGGGCACGTCCTCGGCCGGCTCACCACCGTCGTCGAGACCGCCGCGCAGGACCGCGCCGACGCCCAGCTCCTGCTCGGCCGCATCGCCGACCAGGCGGACGCGCTGACGGGGGTGGCGGAGCGGCTCGGCCGGGCCGCCGACACCTTGGCGGCGGCGCTGGCGCGGGACGCGGGCGGTCGTGGGCGCTGGGGTGCCGGGCGGGACTCCGGCCGGGACGGCGATCCGGGCGGTGGGTCCGGTTCGGGCGGTGAGGCCGGCGGGTCCGGTGCGAAGGTACCGCCCGCGCGGAACGCCGTCGTGGGGTCGCCGCCGGCGCTTCCGCCGGGGCGTGAGGGCGCGGACGGGGCCGGGTCGCGGTGAGGGCCCCGCGCTTCAACGCGCTGCACCTGGCCGGCTGGCTCTTCGCGGACATGCTCCTCGTCCTCGCCCTCGTCGCGATGGGCGACCGGGGCGACCCGCTGGCCGCCGAGGCCCGCCCCGGCACCTCGGCGAGCCCGAAGCCAGGTGCGACGAAGCCGCCGAAGCCCAAGGGGCCGCGGGCCGTGGTCCGCACCCCGGTGAAGGTGTCGATCGCGGCGGCGGCGGGCGACCGGGCGACGATGCGGAAGCGGCTGCGGGAGGTCACCGCCACATACGCGGGCCGCCAGGCGGCGTTCGTCCTCACCTTCGGCCGGCACTCCGAACCGGGCGCCGGCGGCAGCTACGCGAGCGAGGTCAACTCCCAGCTGGCGAAGGCCCGTCCGGACATGTTCAAGGGCACGACCACGCGGGACTTCTGGAAGGGCGACGCCTCGGGAGGGCGCGCCGACATCGAGATCTACTTCTACACGTACTGACCCGTACCGAGGGAAGCGACCCATGCAGATTCTTCCGTTCTACCTGCTGTGCGACGAGTCGGGCTCGATGGCGGGCGACAGCGTCGACGCGCTGAACACCGCGCTGGTGGAGCTTCACGCCGAGATCAGCACCAACCCCACGGTGGCCGACAAGACCCGCTTCAGCCTGATCGGCTTCTCCACCGACGCGCAGGTGCTCCAGCCGCTGGCCGACCTGAGCGACATCGACGAGGTCCCGGCGCTCTCGGCGGGCGGCCTCACCTCCTTCGGCAACGCCTTCCGCACGCTGTTGCGCTGCATCGAGACGGACGTCGCCGCGCTGAAGGCGGAGGGGCACGAGGTGTACCGGCCGGTCGCCTTCTTCATGTCGGACGGCATCCCGACCGACGACGACTGGCCGCAGGCGCACAAGGACCTGACGTCCTCCCGCTTCCATCCGAAGATCATCGCGTTCGGGGTCGGGGACGCCGAGGAGTCGACCATCGCGCAGGTGGCGAACTTCCGTGCCTTCATCCAGAAGGACCAGAACGTCTCCCCCGCCGCGGCCCTGCGCGAGTTCGCCTCCAGCCTGACCCGTTCCATCGTCAGGTCCGCCACCACCATCGCCTCCGACGGCAACTCCGACTTCTCGCTCGTCGTCGAGGAGAACGTGCCCGGCTTCGCGACCGTGTCGCTCGACAAGCTCTGAGGACGGCGAGATGGACCACGAGCACGTGAGAGAGCCGGAACCACGGTCCGTCGTGCGGCTGGAGAAGCCGATACGGGCCGCGGCCCCCGCGCAGGACGGGACTCTGGACGGAACACCGGACGGGACGCCGGAGGCGAACGCCGTGACCGCCGGAACCGGTGCGCCCGGGGTGCCCGCCCCCTCCGTACCGCCCGCGCCCGCGGTGCCGCTGCTCGGGGCGCCGCCGTACGCGGGGCGGCGGCCGCCGAGTTATCCGGCGGTGCCGCAGGGGCGGCCCCGGATGGCGGACGAGACCGTCGCCGCCGCCCTCGTCCCCGACATCGTCCTGGACGGCGCGGCCCACGGGCCGCTGACCCTGCGGGCCGCCTCGGTGCGCGGCGACTCCCACCGGTACCTGGGCGAGACCCGGCAGGACAGCGTCATGACGGCCCACCTGGGCGAGAAGGACGCCGGAGAGCTGCTGGCCCTGGCCGTGGCCGACGGGGTCGGCTCGCAGCCCCTCTCGCACATCGGCGCGCAGCAGGCGTGCCAGCGCGCCCTGAGCCTCCTCGGCGCCCATGCCGCGGAGCTGTACGAGGCGCTGGCCGCCGGGCGCGGGGACGTCTTCGCCGAGTTGGCCGGGCAGGTCGTCGAGCGCGTCGCCGACCACCTCGCGCAGCGCGCCGGGCAGCGGGGCCTGGCCCCCGTCGCGTACTCCACCACGCTGCGGGTGCTGCTCGTCCCGCTCGACCCGGACGTCCGGACCCGCGGCCTCCTCACCGTCGGGGACGGCGGCACCGCCCTGCTCCGCGACGGGGTGTGGGACCTCGCGCCCGGCGAGGACGGGGAGAAGGCGGACGGCGACCGGATGATCGACACCCGGACCGCCGCGCTGCCCCTGGCCCGGACCGCCGCGACCCGGCTGCTCGACTCGCGGCCCGGGGACGTCCTGCTGGTCTGCACCGACGGCTTCTCCTCGCCGTTGGCCGGGGCGCCGGAGATGCGCGCCTTCCTCGCGGGTGCCTGGGGCGGCGGCGCCGTGCCCGAACCGGCCGATTTCCTCTGGCAGTTCCAGTACCGGGTGAAGTCGTACGACGACGATCGCAGCGCGGCCGTCGTGTGGGAGGGGCGGCCGTGACGGCGGACGACGGCGCCGACGTCGAGCAGGCCCGGCTGCCGCTGGCGGGAAAGCTCACGGCCGGCGGCCAGGGCGAGGTGCACGAGGTCGGCGGGCCCGGGGACCTGCTCTTCAAGCGGTACCTGGAGCCCCAGAAGGCGGACGGTTCGGCACTCGCCGCCCTGGTGGCGCTGCGGCTGGGGCTGGCGCCCGAGGAACGGCGGCGGCTCGACCGGGAGGCGGCCTGGCCGCTGTGCCGGGTGACGGACGGCGGGCGGGTCGTCGGGTTCCTGATGCGCCGGGCGCCCGCCTCGATGACCTGGCGGACCGCGAAGGGCGAGACCCGGCTCACCGAGCTCCAGTTCCTGCTGCGGGAGCCGAAGGCGGCCACCCGGACCGTCCGGCAGCCCACCCCGGAGGAGCGGCTCGCGCTCGGCGTGGCCCTGGCGGAGCTCGTCGACCGGCTGCACACGATGGGCCTTGTCGTCGGCGACCTCTCGCAGGCGAACGTGCTGTGGTCGCTCGACCCGGAGCCCTCGGTCCACCTCATCGACTGCGACGGCGCCCGGATCACCGGCCACCCGCCGGTCCTCGCGCAGGCCGACACCCCGGACTGGCAGGACCCGAAGGCGCCGCCCGGGACGGTGAGCGTGGACAGCGACCGGTACAAGGCGGCGCTGATGCTCGGCCGGGTCCTCGCCCGGGACCCGTACGTGACGCCGGAGCGGCCGCTGGAGGTGCTGCCGGGGGTGCTCGACAACCGGCGCCTCGACGCCGTGCTGCGCCTGTGGGGGCGGGCCGGCGGGGCGTACGGCTCCCGGCCGGGCCTCGGGGAGTGGCGTACCGCCCTGGCCGGGCGGGAGACCGTCCGCCTCCAGGCCGGTCCGCCGCGCCCGCGGCCGGTGGTGGACCGGTCGGTGTTCGACGCCGGGCCCGGGCGCGACCGGGGGACCATACGGTTCAGGAAGCCCTGAGGCGTACGGCTCCGATCGCGCCGGCGGGCCCGGGCTCGCCGACGGGC
This sequence comes from Streptomyces sp. NPDC058955, assembly GCF_042741435.1. NCBI lineage: Bacteria > Bacillati > Actinomycetota > Actinomycetes > Kitasatosporales > Streptomycetaceae > Streptomyces > Streptomyces sp. NPDC058955. Next base: position 19,010 of record NZ_JBHYKM010000042.1, read on the forward strand.
CCGGGCTCGCCGACGGGCCCGGGCGTGCGGGCGGTCAGGCGCCGTCGAGCTGGGCGATCGTGGCGTGCGAGGCGGGGGTGCGGGCCGACAGGTCGTGGGCGACGGACTCGGCGTCGGCCAGGACGCGGAGGGCGTTCGACCAGGTCAGCTTGGTGAGGTCGGCGCGGGACCAGCCGCGGTGGAGGAGCTCCGCGATCAGGTTCGGGTAGCCGGCGACGTCGTCGAGGCCGGCCGGGGTGAAGGCGGTGCCGTCGTAGTCGCCGCCGATGCCGATGTGGTCGATGCCGGCGGCCTCGCGCATGTGGTCGAGGTGGTCGGCGACCGTGGCGGCGGTGGCGATCGGGCGCGGGTGCTCCGCCTCGAAGGCGGCGTGCAGCTCCATCGCCCGCGGCGTGGTGTCGAGGTGGTGCAGCCCGTGCGCGCGCAGGTTCGCGTCGGCGCGCAGGGTCCACTCGACGGCCTCGGGGAGGATGAACTTCGGGACGAAGGTCGCCATCGCCACGCCGCCGTTGGCGGGCAGCCGCTCCAGGACGTCGTCCGGGACGTTCCTCGGGTGGTCGCAGACCGCGCGGGAGGAGGAGTGGGAGAAGATCACCGGCGCGGTGCTCTCGTCGAGGGCGTCCCGCATGGTGGTGGCGGCCACGTGCGAGAGGTCGACGAGCATGCCGCAGCGGTTCATCTCGCGGACGACGGCGCGGCCGAAGGCGGTGAGGCCGCCGTGCCGGGGCTCGTCCGTGGCGGAGTCGGCCCAGTCGTTGTTCTCGTTGTGCGTGAGGGTCATGTACCGCACGCCGAGGGTGTGCAGGGCGCGCAGGGTGGCGAGGGAGTTGTTGATCGAGTGGCCGCCCTCGGCGCCCTTGAGGGAGGCGATCCTGCCCTCGGCGCGGGCCTTGGCGATGTCGTCGGCGGTCCGGGCCGCGGCCAGGTCGGCGGCGTACCGCTCGACGAGCCGGTCGACGGCGTCGATCTGCTCCAGGGTGGCGCTGACCGCGTGGTCGCCGGCGAGGCGGCCGGGGACGTAGACGGACCAGAACTGGGCGCCGACCCCGCCGGCGCGGAGCCGGGCGAGGTCGGTGTGGAGGGAGGCCGAGCGGTCGCCCGCGATGTCGAGCTTGTCGAGGTCGTAGCCGCACTGTTCGCGCAGCGCCCACGGGAGGTCGTTGTGCCCGTCGACGACGGGGGCCTCCGCGAGGAGGGCGCGGGCTTCGGCGAGCCGCTCGGCCGCGCTCACTGGCCGAACCCGAAGGAGTCGGCGCCGGCGACCTTGGCGCGCAGCCGCTTGCCCTTCTCGGTGGCCTGGCCGTTGAGGTCCTGGAGGAACTCGCCCATCCGGGCCTGGAGCTCGGGGTCGGCGGCGGCGAGCACGCGGACGGCGAGCAGGCCCGCGTTGCGCGCGCCGGCGACGGAGACGGTGGCGACCGGGATGCCGGCGGGCATCTGGACGATGGAGAGCAGCGAGTCCATGCCGTCGAGGTACTTCAGCGGCACGGGGACGCCGATGACCGGGAGCGGGGTGACCGAGGCGAGCATGCCCGGCAGGTGGGCGGCGCCGCCGGCGCCGGCGATGATCGCCTTGAGGCCGCGGCCGGCGGCCTCCTCGCCGTACGCGATCATCTCGCGCGGCATCCGGTGGGCGGAGACGACGTCGACCTCGTACGGGATCTCGAACTCGTCGAGCGCCTGGGCGGCGGCCTCCATGACGGGCCAGTCGGAGTCGGACCCCATCACGATGCCGATGAGCGGGTTGCTCGCCTGGTTACTCAACGATCGTCCCTCGCAGGTAGTCGGCGGCGTGGCGGGCGCGCTCCAGCACCTCGTCCAGGTCGTCGCCGTAGGTGTTGACGTGGCCGACCTTACGCCCGGGCTTCACGTCCTTGCCGTACATGTGGATCTTGAGCTGCGGGTCCCGGGCCATGCAGTGCAGGTAGCCCTGGTACATGTCGGGGTAGTCGCCGCCGAGGACGTTGCACATCACGGTCCACGGGGCGCGCGGGCGGGGGTCGCCGAGCGGCAGGTCGAGGACGGCCCGGACGTGGTTGGCGAACTGGCTGGTGATCGCCCCGTCCTGGGTCCAGTGACCGGAGTTGTGCGGGCGCATCGCCAGCTCGTTGACGAGGATCCGGCCGTCGGGGGTCTGGAAGAGCTCCACGGCGAGGTGGCCGACGACGCCGAGCTCCTTGGCGATCCGCAGGGCCAGTTCCTGGGCCTGGAGCGCCAGCTCCTCGTCGAGGTCGGGGGCGGGCGCGATCACGGTGTCGCAGACGCCGTCGACCTGGCGGGACTCGACCACCGGGTAGGCGACGGCCTGGCCGTGCGGGGAGCGGACGATGTTCGCCGCGAGCTCGCGGACGAAGTCGACCTTCTCCTCGGCGAGCACGGGCACGCCGGCGAGGAACGGGTCGCGGGCCTCCTCGGCGGTGCGCACGAACCAGACGCCCTTGCCGTCGTAGCCGCCGCGCACGGTCTTGAGGATGACCGGGAAGCCGCCGACCTCCTCGGCGAACGCGACCGCGTCCGCGGGGTCGGCCACGATGCGGTGGCGGGGGCTGGGCGCGCCGATCTCGTCGAGCCTGGCCCGCATCACCCCCTTGTCCTGCGCGTGCACGAGCGCGTCGGGACCGGGGCGGACGGGGATGCCGTCGGCCTCCAGGGCCCGCAGGTGCTCGGTGGGGACGTGCTCGTGATCGAAGGTGATCACATCGCAGCCGCGCGCGAAGGCGCGGAGCGTCTCCAGGTCCCGGTAGTCGCCGATGACGACCTCGCCGGCCACCTGCGCCGCCGAGTCCTGCGGGGTGTCACTGAGGAGCTTGAACTTGATGCCGAGGGGGATGCCCGCCTCGTGGGTCATACGGGCGAGCTGACCGCCGCCGACCATGCCTACTACCGGGAACGTCACCCTCTTAGGGTATCCGCACCATCCGTGAACACGTTTCCGGCTGTGGATTGACACAAGGCGTGACGGGGCACCGCTTGGTTTTCCACAGGTTTCCCGGCTACCCGGGCGGGTGACAGGGGAGGCTGGTTAGCATGAGTGGGTTGACGTCACCCGGGCGTCACCCGACGGACGGACCGACCCCACCATGAGCGAACCCGGCGCGCTGCGCATGCGACTCGCCCTGCTCGGCCGCGAGGTCGCCAAGTTCGGCGTCGTCGGCGGACTCGGTGTCCTGGTCAACCTGGCCGTCTTCAACCTGGTCCGGCACACCACGGAGCTTCCGGTGGTGCGGGCCAGCCTGGTCGCCACCGTCGTCGCCATCGCCTTCAACTACGTGGGGTTCCGTTACTTCACGTACCGCGACCGCGACAAGTCGGGCCGCACCAAGGAGATGACCCTCTTCCTGCTGTTCAGCCTGGTCGGGCTGGTCATCGAGAACGGGATCCTCTACGCGGCGACCTACGGCCTCGGCTGGAACTCGCCGCTGGCCAGCAACTTCTTCAAGTTCTTCGGCATCGGCGTGGCGACCCTGTTCCGCTTCTGGTCGTACCGCACGTGGGTGTTCCGGGCGCTGCCGGCGAAGGAGGCCGTGCAGACGGCGGAGTCCTTCCTGGAGAGCGCCGAGCCGGTGCCGCCGCGGCAGGCCCGCCGCCGCCAGCCCGACCGCGTCTGACAGGTCGGGCGCTTACCGTACGGGGCGCTCCTCGGCGTCCTCGGTGACGCTGCGGGCCTCCCGGCTGAGGAAGAGCGCGAAGACCGGCGGGTGCTGCTGCAGCAGTTCCAGGCGGCCGCCGTCGGCCTCGGCGAGGTCCCGGGCGACGGCCAGGCCGATGCCGGTGGAGCTGCGGCCGCTGACCGCCCGCTCGAAGATCCGCGCGCCGAGGTCGGCGGGGACGCCGGGGCCCTCGTCGGTGACCTCGATCACCGACTGGTTGCCGATGACCCGGGTCCGCAGGGCGACGGTGCCACCGCCGTGCATGAGCGAGTTCTCGATGAGCGCGGCGAGGACCTGGGCGACCGCGCCCGGGGTGCCGATGGCCCGCATGCCCTGCTTGCCGGAGCGGACGATGGCGCGGCCGGCGCTGCGGTAGGCGGGGCGCCACTCCTCGATCTGCTGCTTGACGACCTCGTCGAGGTCGAAGGCGACGGCGGAGCCGGAGCGGGGGTCGCGGGAGTTGGTGAGCAGCCGTTCGACGACGTCGGTGAGCCGCTCGACCTGGGTGAGCGCGATCGTCGCCTCCTCCTTGACCGTGTCCAGGTCGTCGGCGAGGGCGACCTCCTCCAGCCGCATGGAGAGCGCGGTCAGCGGGGTGCGGAGCTGGTGGGAGGCGTCGGCGGCGAGCCGGCGCTCGGCGGTGAGCATCCGGGCGATCCGCTCGGCGGAGGCGTCGAGCACGTCCGCGACCCGGTCCAGTTCGGGGACCCCGTACCGCTTGTGCCGGGGCCGGGGGTCGCCGGAGCCGAGCCGTTCGGCGGTCTCGGCGAGGTCGGTGAGCGGGGACGCGAGCCGGTTCGCCTGGCGTACGGCGAGCAGGATCGCGGCGATCACGGCGAGTCCGGCGACGGCGCCGATGATCAGGGCCGTGCTGCCGACCTCGGAGGTGACGGCGGAGCGGGACTCCTCGACGACCACCGTCTCGCCGCGCTCGCCCTCCGCGTAGCCGCGGATGACGCTGCCGGTGGGGCGGGTGCCGATCTCGATGGCGGGCCGGCCGGGGATGGTGACCAGGGCGTACCGCTTGGCGCCGCTCTGCTCCGCGAGGATGTCGGGATTGACCGGCTCGCCGCCGATCAGGCGGCTGTCGACGATCGAGACGATGCGGAGGGCCTCGGCGTCGACGCTCTCCTGGGCGCTGCTGGTGATGGTCCTCGTCTCGACGAGCACGAGGGAGACGCCGAAGACGGCGATCACGACGAGGACGACGGCGAGGGTGGAGGTGATGAGGCGGCGGCGCACGTGCTCTCCCGGAGCGGCTCGACAATGACCAGGGGGTGGCGCACCGGAAAGGGGCGCGGGGAACTGCGCGAGCGACCCCGACGGCCCGGCGGCGGCGACACGACCTGAGCCTCCCCGGCGGGGGCGCGCGGGCCCGCGAAGCCGTCAGCTCTTCTCGAAGCGGAAGCCGACGCCTCTCACCGTGGCGATGTAGCGGGGGTTGGCCGCGTCGTCGCCGAGCTTCTTGCGGAGCCAGGAGATGTGCATGTCGAGGGTCTTCGTCGAGGACCACCAGGTGGTGTCCCAGACCTCGCGCATCAGCTGGTCCCGGGTGACGACCCGGCCCGCGTCGCGGACCAGGACGCGGAGGAGGTCGAACTCCTTCGCGGTGAGCTGGAGCTCCTCGTCGCCCATCCAGGCGCGGTGCGACTCGACGTCGATGCGGACGCCGTGGGTGGCGGGCGCGGGGGCGGGCTCGGTGGCGCCGCGCCGCAGGAGGGCCCGGACCCGGGCGAGCAGCTCGGCGAGGCGGAACGGCTTGGTGACGTAGTCGTCGGCGCCCGCGTCGAGCCCGACGACCGTGTCGACCTCGTCCGCGCGGGCGGTGAGGACCAGGATCGGGACCGTGTGGCCGTCGGCGCGCAGCCGCCGGGCGACCTCCAGACCGTCCATGCCGGGCAGGCCCAGGTCGAGCACGACGAGGTCGACGCCGCCCTGGAGTCCGGTGTCGAGCGCGGTCGGCCCGTCCTCGCGGACCTCGACCTCGTACCCCTCTCTCCGCAGGGCGCGGGCCAGCGGTTCCGAGATGGATGCGTCGTCCTCGGCGAGCAGTACACGGGTCATGGGGTGATGGTAGTCCGCACGGGTGCCGGGCCGGGGCGGGATCACGAGGCGCCCGCGACCGCCTCCGAAGCAGGGCACGTAACCTTGCCATCACCTTGGAATGGGGTCCGTTGGTTCCTTCGTCACCTGTGATCCATCTCTCAAGTCCTTCCATATCCGGCACTGTCGTGTCGTATGGTGGCGAGACGTCAGTAGCGGTAATCGGGGACCTTTGGCCTGCTTCGTCAGCCAGGGTCCTCTTTTCTGCGCAGGGTTGGCCTTGTCAGCCTTGAGACGGTGAACGACCTGTGGGCCGGGTCCCGCGGCGCGAAGACCGCGCGGCGGGGCGTGGATCCCGGGCGGGGCGCAAACGTCCCGGCCGGTGCCGGCCACCCCCCACCGGGCGCGTCCCGCTCACGAAGCGGCGCGTCCCGACAGAGCAAGGATCGACATGGCGGCAACGACCGTTTCCGCGGGCTCGGAGAAGACCTTCTTCGGGCACCCCCGCGGCCTCGCCACCCTCTTCATGACCGAGATGTGGGAGCGTTTCTCCTACTACGGCATGCGGGCGCTTCTCGTCCTGTACCTGGTCTCCGGCGGCGCCGACGCCGCGACCGGCAGCCAGGGTGGCGGACTGGCCATGACGGCCGCCACGGCCACGGCGATCTACTCCGTGTACGTGTCGATGGTCTACCTGATGGCCATGCCCGGCGGCTGGTTCGGCGACCGCGTCTGGGGCGCGCGCAAGACCGTCGCCATCGCCGGCTTCGTGATCATGGCGGGTCACCTGTCGCTGGCCCTCCCGGGCCAGGCCATGTTCTTCGTCGGTCTGGCGCTCGTCGCCGCCGGCTCCGGTCTGCTCAAGGCCAACATCTCGACGATGGTCGGCCACCTCTACGACGGCCCGGACGACCCGCGCCGTGACGGTGGCTTCACCCTCTTCTACATCGGCATCAACCTCGGTGCCTTCGTCGCCCCGTTCGTCGTCGGCACCGTCGGCGAGAAGGTCAACTGGCACCTCGGCTTCGCGCTCGCCGCGGCCGGCATGGGTCTGGGTCTGCTCCAGTTCCTCATCGGCACGAAGAACCTGAGCCCGAAGAGCAACATCGTCCCGAACCCGCTCTCCGCCGCCGAGCGCAAGAGCGTCCTGGTCAAGGTCTGCGCCGTCCTCGTCGTCGCCGCCGCCTTCTACGGCGTCGTCATCGCGATGGGCATGTACACCCTGAACTGGGCGATCGTCCCGATCACCCTCGCCGGTCTGATCATCCCGGTCGCCGTCCTCGTCCGCATCAAGCGCGACAAGGACCTGTCGACCACCGAGCAGTCGAAGATGACCGGGTACATCTGGTTCTTCGTCGCCGCCGCCGTCTTCTGGATGATCTACGACCAGGGTGGTTCGACCCTGTCGCTGTTCGCCGACGGCAAGACCGCCGACACCGTCTTCGGCTTCGGCTTCCCGGCCACCTGGTACCAGTCCCTGAACCCGCTCTTCGTCATGGCGCTGGCCCCGGTCTTCGCCTGGCTGTGGCTGTGGCTGGCCCGCAAGAACCAGGAGCCGAACACCATCGTGAAGTTCGCGATGGGCCTGGTCCTGGTCGGTGCCTCCTTCTTCGTCTTCATCGTCCCGATGAACATGGCGGGCGACGGCACCAAGGTCTCCCCGATGTGGCTCGTCTCGATCTACATGATCCAGACCATCGGTGAGCTGTGCCTCTCCCCGGTCGGCCTGTCGGTCACCACGAAGATGGCGCCGCAGAAGTACGCCTCCCAGATGATGGGCGTCTGGTTCCTCGCCGTCACCGCCGGTGACTGCACCACGGGTCTGCTCTCGCTGGCCGGTGTGGACCTGAACGGCACGGGGGTGATCGCCATGGAGGCGTCGCTGGCCGTGGTCGCGGGCCTCGCGGTGTACATGTACCGCAAGAAGGTCCAGTCCCTCATGGGCGACGTGCACTGACGCGCCGCTCCGCACGACGGGAAGGCCCCGGGACACCGCACGGTGTCCCGGGGCCTTCCCGCTCTCCGCCGTCCGGTCAGCGGGTGCGGCGGGCGAGGCGCCGCCACGGGGTGAAGGTGAAGACCGCGCCGCCGAGGAGGATCACGGTGCCGGCGACCAGGCCGAGGGCGCGCAGGGCGCCGTCCTGCTCGGCGCCGGTCTCGGCGAGGTTCCCGCCGCCGGAGCCGGAGCCCGAGCCACTGCCGGAGCCGGACCCCGAGCCGCTGCCGGAGCCGGAGCCGCTGCCCGAGCCGGAGCCGCTGCCCGAGCCGTTGCCGCTGCCGCCGTCGTCCCCGCCGCCGTTGTCCCCGGATCCGGACGTGCCGCCGGACTGCTTGGCGGTGTCCAGGGTGAGGGAGGCCGCGGCCGTGCCCTTGACCGTGCAGGGGATCTTGATGGGGTCGGCGCCGGCGGCGAGGACGACGCTGATGGTGAGCTTGCCCGGGGCGAGGGTGGCCTTGCCGGTGGCGCCGGGCTTGTAGGTGCCCTTCATGTCGGTGAGGCTCACCGGGTCGTTCATCTTGAGCGCCGTGGGGTTGGGCGCGCCGGTGACCTTGACCGTGCCGCTGTCGTCCCCGCCGATCGTGATGTCCATGGTGGGCGTGAGGGCGTTCGCGGGCAGCGGGGCCGGGCTGTTCATGACGCCCTTGGCGGTCTTGACCGTGAGGTCGTACGCGCCGCCGTTCTTCCTGGCGTTGATGGTGACCTTGGAGTTGATCGAGGCGGGGCCGGGGGACGTACAGGCGAAGGCCACCGCGACCTCCTTGCCCGGGAAGTCGGTCTGGCCGCCGCCGGTGCCACCGCTGTCCGAGCCACCGCTGTCGGAGCCTCCGCTCGCGGCGCCGCCGCTGTCCGAGCCGCCCCCGCTGTCCGAGCCGCCTCCGCCGTCGGTCACCTTGATCGTGGCGCCGACGGGGACCTGCTCCTTCGGCGTGCACTTGGTGTCCGTGGACATCGGCTTCGACACGTTGATCGTGTACGCGTCGGGCGTCAGGGTGACGTCGCCCGCCTTCGTCAGCTTCAGGGTGCCCTTCATCTCGGGCAGGACCATGGGCGAGTTCTTGGGGATCGGCGGGTTCTGCCGGGGGCCCTCCATGGCGACCGTGCCGCTCTGCGCCCCGCCGACCTTCATGGTGCCGGTCGGCTTGACGGTGTTCGCGTCCAGATCGAGCATGTCGGGGTTCTTGGAGGCCGGCTTCACGGTCTTCCAGACGACCTCGACGGTGTCGCCGACCTTGGCGGTGGCCGGCGCGGTGACCAGCACGGTGGTGGTGCCCTGGACCGGCGGGAGGCCGGAGATCGACGGCGGGATGCACTCCGTCTTGAACGAGATCTGGGCGGCCTGGGCGGGGCCGGCGGACAGCAGGATCCCCGCGCCGCCGAGGATCAGCGCGATTCCGGCCGCGATCGTCCTCCGTTGCGTGCTCACGAATGTCCCTTCGTCGTCGGACTGTTCTCGGACGGTGCGGAGTCGGGGAGGAACCACGGCAGGACCGCGGTCGTCCCGGGGCCGTCCGCGTCCGCCGGTACGGGGACGGGGACGGAGTGGCGGTTCCGGCCGCCGGCCCGGTCGACGAGGACCATGCCGATCCGGAAGAGGGCGGCGGGCACGACCAGGGCGAGCAGGACCCAGAAGAGGACCACGCCCCAGGGGCGGCCCACCGTCCAGGGCTGTTCGGCCAGGAGCTTCCCGCCGTAGGAGACGGAGACCCGGTAGTCGCCGTGGGCGCCGGCGGCGAGCTCGACGTCCAGCTCGATCTGGGCCTTCTGCCCGGGCTTGATGGTGCCGCGCCACTGGTGCTCCTCGTCGCTGGGGGCGAGGACGCCGCGGGCGGTGCCGACGAGGAAGACGGGGTCGCGGACGGGCGCGGTGCCGAGGTTGCCGACGGTGAGGACGAGGGTGCGGGAGGGCGGCGCGCCGAACCAGGTCAGCACCCCGCCGGAGCCGTCGAGGCGGGCGGCGGTGAGGACGGCGAGGCGTCCGTCGCCGGCGGCGTCGGGGAGCGGTGCGGTGGGGTGCCCGGCGACGGTGAAGGCGGCGTCGACGACGTCCTGGGTGCCGGTGACGCCGGAGACGTGGACGACGCAGGGGCAGGGCCGGGGCGGGGCGGCGACCGGCAGTTTGACGCTGAAGGCGCCGCGCCCGTCGACGGTGGCGGCCCGGCCGTCGGTGTTGGCGCAGGAGTTGGTGCCGCCGATGACGCCCTTCTCGGGGGTGCCCTGGCCGCAGAGCAGCACCATCAGCAGCGCGCCGGCCTTCCAGCCGGTGCCGCTGACGGTGATCTCGCCGCCCTTGGGCGCCTCGTTCCGCGAGACGGCGACGGCCGGGTCTCCGGCGGCGGGCGCGGCGGGCGCGGGGACGGCCGGGAGCAGGGCGAGGGCGAGGGCGGCGAGCAGCGCGGCCAGGGCCGTACGGGCGCGGGCGGCCGGTCTCATGCGGTGGCTCCCTTCGTACGGCGGCGGACCGTGTGCGCGGCTCCGCCCGCGGCCGCGAGCAGCAGGGCCGCGGTGCCGGCGAGGGCGGGTCCGGAGGCGAAGACGGTGGTGGCGGCGGCGGTGGCGGGGGTGGCTCCGGGGGCGGTGGCGGTGAGCCGGACGGTGACGGAGTCGAGGGCGGGCGGGTCGGGCCAGGGTTCGGTGCGGGCGGCGCGTTCGCCGGGGCGGAGGGTGAGCGGCAGGGCGCGTTCGGGGCGGTCGAGGACGGTGCCGAGGAGGCCGTCGGCGCGGACGGCGAGGCGGGGCCGGTCGAGGACGGTGCTGCCGCGGTTGACGAGGGTGTAGTGGAGGGTGCCGGTGGACCGGTCGACGCGGGCGTCCTCGACGGTGAGGGCGGCGAGCCGCGGGCCGCTGACCTTCAGCCGCAGGTCGACGGCGGTCCGCCGGCCGCCGGCCGAGGCCCGTACGGTGCCGCGGTGTTCGCCGGGCGGGGTGGCGGCGGCGACGGTGACGGCGAAGGGCACGTCGGCGCGGGTGCGGGCGGGCACGGTGACGGTGCGGGCGGCGAAGGCGACGGCGGCGGGGCCGTCGCCGGTGAGGGTGACGGTGAGCGGGCGGGGGCCGGGGTTGGTGACGGAGAGGGTGTCCTCCAGGACGCTGCCGGCGGGTCCTTCGAGGTAGGCGTACGGCCGGCCGGCGGCGGGGGCGGCGGTCCAGGCGGGGGTGGCGGGGGGCGCGGCGGCGAGGGTGCCGAGGACGGCGCCGGCGGCGAGGAGCGCGTACCGGGTCCTGGTCATGGGCGGGCCGGGCGGGGGCGGCGGGTGAGCCAGAGGAGGGCGCCGACGCCGCCGAGGAGGACGGTGCCGCCGAGGGTGGCGAGGGCGGTGGTGGTGGAGAGGCCGCCGGTCCTGGGCAGTTCGCCGCCGGGCAGCCCGTCGGCCTCGTCGTCGGCCCGGGTGTCGCTCTCCGTCCCGTCGGTCTTCTCGGGGAGGCCGGTGACGGTGAGGGTGAGGGACGGTCCGGGCTCGTTGTCGGCCTTGCAGACGGCGGCGTCCATGCCGAGGGCGCGGACGGTGAGCAGTCCGGCGGTGAAGGTGACGGTGCCGTTGGCCCTGGGTGTGTAGGTGCCGGTGAGGGTGCCGATCCTGATGGGGGTGAAGGCGGGGATCGCGGCGGCGTTGGGGACGCCCGTGACCTTGACGGTGCCCTGGTCGTCGCCGCCGAGGACGAGGTCGGCGCGGGGGGTCATGACGCCCTTGGGGAGTTCGACGGGGCTGTCGGAGACGCCCTTGTCGAAGGTCATGGTGATCGCGTAGGCGTCGCCCTTCTTCTCGGCCGTGATGTCCACGGGCGAGACGGCGGTGCGGTCGCCGATCTTGGTGTCGCAGGCGTACGTCACGTCGACGACCTCGGCGTGGGCGGCGGGCGCGGCGGCCAGGCCGGCCGGCGTCCAGACCGCGACGGCGGCCGTGAGCACGGCGGCCGCCCTCCTCCGGTTCGGCTTCCTGTCCACCCGCGACCCCTCACCGCATTTTCCTGACGTGCCATCAGATTGGGCGTCAAGGTACGCCTGGGGCCGTACGGAGGGAAGAAGAGTGACGGTGAAAGTCCTGCGACGGCCGGACGGCCGGCCCGGCGGCCAGGAACCGTCAGGCGGGAGAGGCCAGTTCGGCCCAGACCGTCTTGCCGGGGGCGCCCGGGACGCGCTGGATGCCCCAGTCCAGGCAGAGCCGCTGCACGATGAACATGCCGTGCCCGCCGGGGCGTCCGGCCCGGTGCGGGGTGCGCGGCGCGGGCTGTCCGGCGCCCCGGTCGGTGACCTCCAGGCGGACCGTACGGGTGAGGCGGACCACCCGGAGCCGTTCGGGGCCCTCGGCGTGCAGACAGGCGTTGGTGACGAGTTCGGAGACGACGAGCAGGACGTCGTCGGCGGCGGCCCGGCGGTCGGCGGTGGCGGCGGGCAGCCAGCCCCACTCGGTCAGGGCGGTCCGGGTGAAGTCGCGGGCGAGCGGGACGGTGCCGCTGGTCTCGCCGAGCGCGAGCGTACGGACGTCGGAAGCCTGGTCCATCAGCGCTTCACCTCACCGGTCGACGAGACAACAGGGGCAGGGGACGAGCAAGAGGGGTGGTGCGAGGGGTCCGCCCGGGGTCAGCCGGAGCCGGGCAGGGCGGTGGCGAGGGTGTCGTGCACGGTGAAGACCGCCTCCGCGCCGGTGATCCGGAAGACCCGGGCCACCGCGGGCCGCATGGCCACCAGATGGACCCCGCCGCCGGCCGCCTCGGCCCGCAGCCGTGCCCCGAGGAGCACGTTGAGCCCGGTCGAGTCGCAGAAGGCGAGCCCCGCGCAGTCGACGACGAGCCGGACCCGGCCGGCGTCGAGGGCCGCGTCGAGCGGGACGCGCAGCAGCTCGGCGGTGTGGTGATCGAGCTCACCCACCGGTACGACGAGTTCGGCGCCGCCGTCCACGGCCCTGGCCTCGACCCGCAGCCGCGCGCTGCCGATGTGCTGGCGGTCCATGGCCGGGGCCCTCCTCGATCGACTCCGAGAAACCCTACTAGCGGGGCGCCTTCCTGCGCACACGAGCCCCCCGCAAACCATCCCGAAAGGAACATTTGCCACTTGCAACGATCGCCGCCGAGCAGGTAGGGCTAGTAAGGAACACCCGATCCAGCCGGCTTTGGAGGCGCCGCACACCGCACCCGGACACCCACCCAGGAGGAGACGCATGTCACCCCGGCTCGACGCCCCGCGCACCCCCACCGCGCCGTCGACACCAGCCCTTCCCCACCCCCACCACCCCACACCCGCGCCGCACCCGGCGCTCGACGGCCCGCTCGACCGGGTCGCCCCCGCCGACGCCCGCGCCCTCTCGAAGGACCTCTTCGCCCGGCTCGCCGAGCTGGAGGAGGGCACCCACGAGTACGCGTACGTCCGCAACACCCTCGTCGAACTCAACCTGGCCCTGGTCCGCTTCGCCGCCGCCCGCTTCGGCACCCGCAGCGAACCCATGGAGGACATCGTCCAGGTCGGCACGATCGGCCTCATCAAGGCCATCGACCGCTTCGAACTCGCCCGCGGCGTCGAATTCCCCACCTTCGCGATGCCCACCATCATCGGCGAGATCAAACGCTTCTTCCGCGACACCTCCTGGTCCGTGCACGTCCCCCGCCGGCTCCAGGAACTCCGCCTCGACCTGGCGCGGGCCGGCGACGCCCTCTCCCAGCGCCTCGACCGGGCACCCACCGTCGCCGAACTCGCCGCCGAACTCCGCCTCACCGAGGACGAGGTCGTCGAGGGCATGGCCGCCAGCAACGCCTACACGGCCGCCTCGCTCGACGCCCAGACCGAGGACGAGGACCACGGACAGAACGAGACCGCCCTCGCCGACCGGCTCGGCTACGAGGACCACGGCCTCACCGGCATCGAGTACATCGCCTCCCTCAAGCCGATGATCGCCTCGCTCCCCGAACGCGAACGGCGCATCCTCTCCCTCCGGTTCGTCACCGGACTCACCCAGTCGGAGATCGGCGCCGAGCTCGGCATCTCCCAGATGCACGTCTCCCGGCTGCTCGCCCGCACCCTCGCCCGGCTGCGCCGCGGACTCACCCTGGAGGAATGACACCTCTCCGGCGGAATCACCTCCGAAGACCCCCGCGAACCGCCAAGATGGCGACGGAAAGGGCCCGTTCACGGTCGACCGACCCGGACGGGCCCTTCCGCGCGACCACAGCGGGACGCGGACGGGGCGTTGTTGACGACCCGTCCGGAATGGGCGACATTGAGCCCGGGGATTCAGGGGGGAATCTGTCATGGTTTCTGCGTACGCGGAACTGGAAGACCGCATGCGCGCACGGCTGGGGGGCCGGGAGTGCCTCTACGTGCCGTCGTGCCGCCTCGGCCTCTACCTCGCGCTGCGCCACTGGTGCGCGCCGGGCGGCCGGGTGCTCATGTCGCCCGTCAACGACGACGTCATCTTCTTCGTGGTGCTCGCCGCCGGACTCCGGCCCGTCCAGGCACCGCTCGACCCGCGCGACGGCTCCCTCGACCAGGCGGCCGTCCCCGACTCCGTCTGGTCCGGGCTCTCCGCCGTCCTCACCACCAACCTGTACGGCAACCCCGACCCGGCACCCGACCTGCGCGCCCGCTGCGACCGGCTCGGCATCCCGCTCCTGGAGGACGCCGCCCACGCCATCGGCTCCACCGTCGGCGGCCGCCCGGCCGGCGCCTGGGGCGACGCCTCCGTCTTCAGCCTCTCCAAGCACACCGGCGCCAAGACCGGCGGCTTCCTCACCGTCGCCGACCCCGCGCTCCGCGACGGACTCGCCGCCGCCCGCGACGCCCTGCTCCGGCCGGCCCGGCTCGGCAGGGAACTCGCCTACCTGGCCCGCCCGTACGCCGAGTCCACCGCCCGCGGCCTGCGCCTCACCCGCCCCGCGCACGCCGCCCTGCGCACCCTCGGCCTGCACGAACGGCCCGGGATCCGGATGCCGTTGCGCCCCGCCGAACTGGCCCGCGCCCTCGACGCCGCGCCCGCCCTCGACCCCTTCGACTCCTGGGTCCGGGTCGACATGCACGACTACCGGCTCCACCCCGGCGCCGGCCGCCTGCACCGCACCCGCCGCAGGCTCGCCGCCCTCGACACCGTCCTCGACGCCCACCGGGCCGGCACCGCCCGCCTCCTCGCCAGCGAGTACTCCGCCCAGGGCCTGCCCGCCGACGGCGCCGTCCCCCCGCTCTTCCGGGTGCCGCTCCTGGTCGAGGACCGGGACGCCGCCGTCGCCGCGCTCGCCCGCCGCCGGATCACCGTCGGCTACCTCTACGACCCGCCGCTCGACAGCTACGCCGGGGAGACCTTCACCGACCCCTCCCCCGCCCCGGCCGCCGCCGCCTGGTTCGCCCGGCACGCCCTGCCCGTGGACCCCCGCCGCGCCGACGAGGCGCTCGCCGCGCTGCGCGCCTCCGGAGCCCGGCCCGCCGTGCCCTCACCCGCCCTCGGCGGCGCCCGGTGACCGAGACCGTACGGGCGCGGGGCGCCGACCCGGACGCCCCCGGGGCGTCCGGCGCCGGGGCCTGCGAGGCCAAGGGCGGCGAGGACTCCGGCGAGGACTCGCTCTTCCGCAACGCCTACGCCCTCATGCTCTCCACCGGCGTCTCCGCCGCCCTCGGTCTCGGCTTCTGGCTGGTCGCCGCCCGCTACTACACGGAGGACGCGGTCGGCCAGGGCTCCGCCGCCATCGCCGCCCAGCGGATGCTCGCCTCCCTCACCGCCACCACCCTCTCCGGCGCGATCGTCCGCTACGTCCCCCGGGCCGGCCGCGCCACCGGCCCGCTCGTCGCCCGCCTCTACCTCCTCAGCACGGTGGTGGTGGCCGCCGCCTCCGGGATCTTCCTGCTCACCCTGGACTGGTGGGGACCCACGTACGCCCCGCTCGGCACCGTCTCCGCCGGGATCTTCTTCACCCTGTCCTCCGTCGGCTGGGCGCTGCTCACCCTCCAGGACGGGGTCCTCACCGGGCTGCGCAAGGCGTTCTGGGTGCCGGTCGGCAACGCCGTCTTCTCCGTCGGCAAGCTGGTCCTGCTCGTCGTCCTCGCCGCCGCGCTGCCCGTCCTCGGCGTCTTCGTCTCCTGGGCGGCGGCGATCGCGCTCTCCACGGTCCCGCTGGCCTGGCTGGTCTTCCGCCGGCTCATCCCGCAGCAGGCCCGCGCCGACAAGGACCGCGAGCCGCCCACGTACCGCGAGATCGGCCGCTTCGTCGCCGGGGACGCCGTCGGCGCCTTCTTCAGCCTGCTCATGATCAGCCTGCTGCCCGTGATGGTCGCCGTCCGCTTCGACGCCGCCCACAACGCCTTCTTCTACACGGCGTACACCGTCGGCGGCACCATGGAGTTCATGGCCATCAACATGGCCTCCTCGCTCACCGCGCACGCCTCCCACAGCCCCGAGTCCCTCGCCGAGGGCGTCCGGGGCGCGCTGCGCCGGATGGTGCTGCTGCTCGTCCCCGTCGTCCTCGTCCTCGTCCTCTTCGCCCCGCTGATCCTCGCCCCCTTCGGCCAGGGCTACACCGACAACGGCTCCACCGTGCTGCGGCTCCTTGCCGCCGGGGCGCTCCCCCGGGTCGCGGTGGAGCTGTACATCGGGGTGCTCCGCGTCCAGGGCCGCACCGGGATGCTCGCCGCCGTCCAGGGCGGCATGTGCGTCCTGGTGCTGGGCAGCGCCGCCGTCCTGCTCGGCCCGTACGGGATCAGCGGGGCCGGGATGGCGGTGCTCGGCGGGATGACCGTGATGGCCCTGGCGTGCGTGCCGGGGCTGCGGGCGGTCCTCAGGGGACGGGCGACGGAGCGGGAGCCGGAGCCGCCCGCGCCGGCCGGCGGCCCCGCCGCCGACGACGACTACGGCACCAACTGGGCGCGGCAGAGCGCCTATCTGCGCACCACGGCCGCGCACGACACGGTGACGCCCGCGTTCGGCATCCCGGTGTACGTGCCCCGGCCGCGCGCGCCCGGGCCCGCCGCCGCGCGCCAGGCGCCACCGCCGGCTCCGGTGCGGGACCGGTGGGGGCTCGTCCGGTGGGCGCTGCTGGGGGCGGCGGTCGTCGCGTTCTGGCTGCCGCTGGCGGTCGCCGAGCCGCTGGACGTGGCCCGCGTCTCCGGCACCGGGCTGCTGTCCGCGCTGCCGGTGCCGACGCTGGCGGCGGCCGTGGCGCTGGTCGCGCTCCAGGGCGCGGCGGTCGGCCCGCGCGCCTTCCGTCCCGGCTTCGCGGGCGCCGTGCTCGCGGCCACCTTCCTCGCCCTGCACACCGCGCCGCCGCTGCTCGGCCTGCTGCCGCCGGTGGCCGCCGGCCCGGGCGCCGAGCTGCTGGGGCCGGGCGCGGCCGGGTGGGCGGCGCCGGTGGTGGCGCAGGCCCTGTGCCTGCTGCTGGCGGGGGCGCTGCTGCGGGTGCTGGGCGCCGGCGGGCGGATCACGGCCGGGGTGGTGTGGGTGCTGGTGTGGGCGGGCTGGGCGGGGCAGCAGTCCGTCGCCGCCGCCCCGCTGCCGCTCCTGCTGGGTCTGGCCGGGGTCACGATGGCGGCGTACGCGATCCGGGGCCTGCGCTCGTGAGGGGTGTCACCGTCTCGGCAGGGGCTGCCGGAAGTACGGGTCCTGGCCCGCGGTCCGGTAACCCTGGAGTCCCGGGCCCGCGTTGACGGTGAGGTCGCAGCCGGGGCCGGGCACGGGCCGGTTCCAGTGCACGTACGCCTTGGCCTCGGGGAGGGTGGGGGCGACCTCGGGGATCCGCGCGTACCAGTCGCGCTGGCGGTCGGGGCGCTCCGGGTCGGGGGCGGTGGCGAACTCGGCGAGCATGATCGGCTTGCGGTCGGAGACGTTCTCCCGGAGCCAGTCGTAGGTGGGGCGCTGGCTGGCGTCGAAGTCGCGCCAGGTGTCGGTGCCGTGGCAGCGGTAGTAGTTGTACTGGTCCATGCCGATCCAGTCGACGTACCGGTCGCCGGGGTAGAGCCGCTTCATCTCCTCGGCCATGCCGAGGTAGCCGGAGACGGTCCACACCCAGACGACGTTGTCGGCGCCCAGCAGCCGGAAGCGGTCGTGCAGGTGCCGGTAGGCGGCGACGTACTCCTCGGGGGTGCCGGCGCCCTCCTTGATCCGGGCGTCGACCTCCTGGTCGAAGGAGAGGAAGACCCGTTTGCCGTACGCCTTGACGCGGCGGATCTGCGGGTCGACGATCTCGGCGTCGTACTGCCCGGAGGCGATGTTCTTCCAGCCGAGCTGGGTCTCGGTCCAGCCGGCGTGGTGGGGTTCCTTCCAGACCGTGGACTCCCACGCGAGCATCAGCAGCCGGTCGCGGCCGAGTTCGCGTTCGTCGTCGGTGAGGAGGGTGCCGTCGAGCGCGTTGCCCGACATGTCGTGGTACGTGTACACGAGGTCGAGCCTGCGGCCGATCTTGCGCTCGAAGGCGTGCACCGGCCGGGTGAGCGAGCCGTCCTGGTCGTAGGGGAGGTACGCGCCCCACCAGGCCCCGCAGGGGGAGACGAGCCGGGAGTCGGCGGCGCAGCGGTCGCCGCCCTCGGCGACGGTGGCCCACACCCCTATCCCGGCGGTCAGCGCGCCGACGGCGGCGAGGGCGACCGCGAGCCGTCCGGTGGCCGTGCCCCGGGCGTGCCGGCCGGTCACCGGCCCCCACCGGGCCCTCGTTCACGGGACAGGAAGGATTCGGCGCCGTCGGGTTCGACGGCGCCTCTGGTGGCGGCGGGCAGCGGCAGGCCCGGGAGGAGGGCGGCGACCGTGGTGAGGACGGCGAGCGGGACGAGGAAGGCGGGCACGGAGAAACCTCCGATCAGGAAGAGGACGGTGGCGGTGAGCGCGGCGAGGGCGAGGCTGAGCGGGGCGGCGAGCGCGAACGCCTCCAGGCGGGCGCCGGGCCGCAGTCCGCGCGGCTGCGGGTGGAGCAGGGCCAGGCCGGGGCCGAGGCAGACGAAGAGGAGGACGGGCGGCCAGCGGAGCACGGAGCCGTCGGGGAGCAGGGTCGCCGCGAGGGCGAGCCAGCCGGAGGCGGCGACGGCGGCCCGGGCCCGGTGCGAGGGCGTGGTCATGAGGCACCGCCTGCGGTGGTGGTCGACGGGGTGTAGGCGAGGACGATCCCGTACGGGTGCTCCTCGACGGTCCTGAACAGCGGGGACTCCTTGAGGCGGTCGCGGAGTTCGGTGAAGCCGCCGGGCGGCAGCAGCCCCTCGCCGGCGGTGTAGATGTCCTGGGTGCGGGTGAGGACGACGTGGGCGGTGGTGCCGGGCGGGATGCGGTCGGCGAGGTAGCGGGCCGGGTCGGCGAGCATCCGCTCGTTCTCGGGGAGTTCCTGCTCGGCGAAGAACCAGTGCTCGACCTCGTCGTAGCGGTGCAGCGCCTGCGGGAAGGAGCCGGAGGTGGCGAGGAGCAGCCCGCCCTCGGGCAGCCGGTCGATGGCGCGGGTGACGAGCGCGGACTCGGCGGGCGGGGTGTAGTACATGGCGTCCTTGCCGTAGTACGCGGGCAGGAACCCGGCGGTGAGGGCGAGCAGGACGGCCGGCAGGGCGACGGCGGCGGCCCGGCGGCGGACCAGGGCGCCGCGGCTGCGGCGGGCGCCTCCGGCGGCGGGCACGAGCGCGGCGGCGGCGAAGAACGCGGCCCCGGGCAGCCCGAAGAGGTAGACGCGGAAGAGCATCTCGCCGCCGTAGTCGTTGACGGCGAAGAGCGGTACGGGGGCGGCCGAGGCGAGCAGCAGCGGGAGCGCGCCGCGGGTGAGCCGGCGGCGGGCGAGGACGGCGATCCCGGCGCAGAGGACGACGGCGAGGGCCATGGCGATGCCGGCCTTGCCGGCGAGTTCCGGCCCGGGTCCGGTGAGTTGTCCGGCGTATCCGGCGCGGGAGTTCTGGGTGAGCCGGCCGATCGACTCCTTCAGGGTGCCCAGGGTCTCCAGGAAGAGCGGGCGGCCCATGGTGAGGTCCCAGGCGAGCATGATCAGGCCGGTGGTGGCGAGCAGGCCGAGGTTGCGGTAGCGGCGGGTGAGGCAGAGGGCGGCCAGGACCACGCAGAGCATCACCGGGGTGAGCTGGTGGACCGCGTTCACCGCCAGGATCAGCGGGGACAGGATCAGCACGCCGACGGCCCGCTGCCGGGTGGCGGTGGCCGGCGGCACGGTGGCCGCGGCCGGGTCGAGCGCCGTCCGGTCGCGCAGCCGTCCGGCGCTGCCGGGCCGGACGAAGTGGCGCAGGACGACGGCGAGCACGGTCAGGTGGAGGACGTAGGCGAGGCCCTGCGGGGCGAGGTAGTCCTGGCCGACCCAGTTGGCGAGCTGGAAGATCCAGACGGCGGTCCAGACGAGCCGCCAGTCCTCGGTGAAGGTGCGGTAGAGCAGCACCAGCACCGGGAGCAGGATCAGGCCGAGGACGATGGGCGCCCAGTTGAGGTAGACGGCGGTGGACTCGACGCCGAAGGCACGGACGAGGGCCGCGTTGAGGGTGAAGAAGCCGGGCCACTGGTCGTAGGCCGACATGTTCCCGGACAGGGCGGCGCCCGGGCGGAGTTCGCCGGCGCCGAGGATCGTGTTGACGACGGCGTCGTGCTTGGACGCCCACGGGTAGCGCACCGAGTCGTAGAGGACGGCGGGCGCCGCCTTGAGGGCGACGAGGAGGCCGACGCAGTAGACGAGCGGCCAGCCCGGCGAGGTCCCGGCGCGGCGCAGCGCCACCAGGAACCCGGCGGTGAGGACGACGAGGGAGGCGTAGAAGGGGACGGGCAGCCGGTCCAGGAGTCCGAAGTCGTCCATGGAGCGGAAGTCGACCAGGGGAAGCGACACCCCCCACAGGCCGAGGCCGGCGACCAGGAGGGCCGGGGTCAGCCAGGTCAGGGCGGAGGCGGGGGTGCGGCGGGGGCGCGGCTCGGGGGCCCCGGCGGCCCCGGCGGCCGTGGGCCCGGGCCCGGTCTCCCGGTCGGGGGCGGCGGGCCGGGGCGGCACGGCCCCCTCGCCGACCGGTGCCGGCTGCTGGTGGTGCTGTCGCACGTCGCGTTCTCCCCCCACTGTCCCCTCGGACGAAGCAAGGGAACGTACTGCGGTTCTGTCCTGGTACACAACTCCCGTCTCGTGTACGGGCTTTGTCGATCTTGTCGGGTTCGTTCAGCCCGCGAACTCCGGCCCCTTCACCAGCGCCCGCGCCCTGCGGTAGACCCGCCAGCCGACGGTGGGGAGCGAGTCGGGATAGGGGGCGGACCGGGCGCCGGTGCCCTCCATCCACGCCTCGACGTCGGCGGCGGTGTGGTCCCGGCGGACGATGAGCCGGGCGATCCGGAAGAGCTCGTCGGTCTCGGAGCTGAGCGCGTGCCGGACGGCGACGGCCGAGGCGTATCCGGCGGCCCGCGCGGCCCGGCGGACGGCGGGGCTGTTGTAGCCGTGCGGATAGGCGAGGTGGCGCACCTCGTGGCCGAGGACGTCCTCCAGCTCCGCCTTGGAGTCGCGCAGTTCGCTCCGGAGCGCGGCCGGCCGGAGGGTGTCGAGCTGGGGGTGGCTGACGGTGTGGCCGCCGACCTCCATCCCGTACTCCTCCAGGCGGGGGGCCTGCGCCAGGGTCATCATCGGCGCGGGCGGCAGCAGGCAGGGGCGGCCCGGGGCGAGGGCGCCGGTGGTGAGGTAGGCGGTGGCGGGCAGCGCCCGGCGGGCGAGCGCCTCGGCAGTCGGGCCGGCGAGGTCGGCGAAGCCGTCGTCGAAGGTGAGGACGACGGGCCGCGGCGGCAGCGGGGTACCGGCGGCGAGGTGCCCGACGAGCGCGCCGACGGTCAGCGGGGTGCGGCCGCTGGCGGTGATCGCGTCGAGGTGCGCGGCGAACCGGCGCGGGGTGACGGTGAATGCGGCGATCCAGGCCGGCGGGTCGTCCATCACCGGGTGGTAGAGGAGGACGGGGATGCGGGTGGCGAGGGGCGCGCCGCTCATCGGGCGCCTCCCCGGGAGAGCCGCGCCTTGAGGTAGCCCAGCGGCCCGTAGAGCATGCCGCGCCGCTCCAGGCGGGAGAGGGAGGCGGGCCAGGGGTGGTGGTGGGTGCCGTGCTCGCCGGGGACCCCGCCGCTGCCGCCGCCGCGCTCGGCGGTCATGGTCCGGGCGTGCGCGAGGCCGCGCGGCACCCGGGCGAGGAGGGCGGGCAGCAGGGCGGGGCGGCGGACCAGGGTGGCGGTGAGGTACGCGGTGAGGCCGGCGCCGTAGCCGTACGCCTGGTTCCTCAGGTCCTGCCAGGTCTCGCGGTGGTGGTGCCAGACGAGGGCCTCGGGCGTGTAGCGCAGCCGGTGCCCGGCGGCGAGGACGGCGACGAAGGCGTACAGGTCGTCGCCGCCCCTGGCCGGGGTCCCGGTGCCGGTGGCCGGGTCGAAGCCGCCCGCGCGGCGGAGCGCGGAGGCCCGGAAGGCCATGTTGGCGCCGGAGCCGAAGCTGCCCGCCGTGAACGGGAACAGCGGCTCGTCGGCGGGCGGCCTGGCCGGGTCGTACAGGCGGGGCGCGAAGCCCTTGGCGAAGCCGCCGTGGGACTCCAGCAGGATCTGGGCGGGGGTGGTGAGCAGGGCGGGCAGGATGAGGCCGGTGACACAGCCGAGGCCCGGGTCGGCGGCGAAGGGCGCGGCGAGCGCGCTCAGCCAGCGCGGGTCGGCGATCACGTCGTCGTCGGTGAAGGCCAGGACCTCGCCGCGGGCGGCGGCGACCCCGGCGTTGTGCGCGGTGGCGAGCCCGGGCCGGTCCTCGCGCACGTACCGCACGCGGTCCGCGTACCGCTCCGTGACCAGGTCGCGGGTGGCGGAGGTGCGGGGCGCGTTGTCGACGACGATCAGCTCGTGGTCGGGGTGGTCCTGGGCGAGCAGCGAGTCGAGCGCGCGGGCGAGGGAGGCGGGGCGCTCGCGGGTGGCGACGACGACGGAGGCGGGCGCTGTGGAGAGTGCGGGTCTCTGTTCCGTCGCCGCGGCCGACCGTTCGGCGTCGGAATGGAGAGTGGCGCTCTCCAGCAGCCGCTTCGCCGCGAGCGCGGCCAGGACCTCGGCCGGGTCCTCGCCCTCCTCGTAGCGGCCCAGGACCGTGGCCGCGGGGCGGCCGTCCACGCGGACGAGGGCGTAGACGTCGCCGGGGACGGGATTCTCCGCGCCGGGCGCGGGACGGAGCCTCGGCTCGGGCCCGCCGAGGTCCAACTCGGCCACCGATATTGCGGTCTTCTGGTTCAACGGGGGTCCCCCAGGGACGTGCGGTTCGAGTCCGGGTGCGGGCCGGCGGGCGGTCGCGCCCACCCGGCCCGCCGTGCGGGACGCCGTGCGGGACGCCGTGCGGGACGCCTGCCCACAGCCACCACGCGCTAGCGGTCTCCGCGCAGGCGGGCGACGGTGTTCAGGGCCTCGCGGGCCCGGGCGGCCAGGGCCGGGCGGTCGCGGACGTAGGCGTGGGCCGCGCGGACGGGCTCGCGGCGCAGCCAGTGCAGGGCGGTGCGCGGGTCGGGCCGGGTGACGGCCCCCTCGTACACGGTGATGTCCCCGGTCTTCAGGGAGTCCTTGTACTCGGCCGCGCCCCGCCCCAGGTCGAGCATCCCGATGCCGGCCGCCGCCGCGCCCTCGGCCATCCGGAGGTGCAGGACGAGGCCGGGGGAGTACTTGGCGTACTCGGGGTCGTAGGCGGGGAACCAGCAGGAGAGGACGGTCGCCGACCGCAGGCCGAAGTGGGCGGCGATCGGGCGGTCGCCGGCGTACAGCACGGACAGGACGCCGGAGCAGCCGGGCGTGCGCTGTTCGTGGAGGCGGCGGACCAGGGTGCTGATCCACTCCTGGGCGAAGCGGTCGCCCCGGCCGGTCCTGCGGTACTGGGCGGACTTCCAGGCCATCAGGGTGCGCAGGGCGGCCGGGTCGCGCTCGTCGAAGACGAACCGGACCTCGCCGTCGGCCTGCCGGCCCAGCTTCCGCTCCTTGGCGAGCGTGGTCTTCAGGAACTTCGGCGACTGGACGCGCAGCAGCGCCTCGTACGCCGCGTACCCCTCGCCGACGTCGACGACCGGCGAGGCGAAGGACTCGTCGGCGGCACCCTCGAAGACGGGCTGGCCGGTCTCCAGGTTGTCGTACTCCCAGACGACGAGCCCGCAGGCCCGGAGCAACGCCCGGGCGCCGGGCCGGAGTCCGGGGCGGAAGACGCCGCCCTGACTGTCGGAGACGCCGAACCCGATGGCCGTCCCGCGCCCCAACGGGCCCTTCTCGTACGGGAAGAAGCCGACGGGTTCGCCGTCCTCCCACCACACCGCGACCCGCGCGCGGGGCCGTACGGCGCCGACGGCGAGGGTGAACTCCGGTTCCATGAACGGGTTGGCGGGGGCGCCCGACTTGGCCCTCAGCTCCCGCCACGCCTCGATCTCGCGCTCGCCCAGCTCCCCCGGCCGCACGCTCCGCACACGCCAAGCACTCACCTAGCCGACCCCCCGGTCATCCCCCTGAGTACTGCCAGGACAGGACGGTACCGGCCCGAACCCCTCCCCGGCAGGCATACTCGCCCTTTGGATCACGGAGGGGGACTTTGGTGAACAAGAGGCTTGTGGGGCAGGGGCGTTCGGCCGACGTGTACGCGGTCGGCGACGACGGGCGCTGGGTGCTGCGCCGCTACCGGGACGGCGGCGGCACCGCCCGCGAGGCACGGCTGATGACCCGCCTGGCCGCCGCCGGCTATCCGGTCCCGGCGGTCCGGGAGGCGGCCGGGCCCGATCTGGTGCTGGAGCGGCTGCGGGGCCCTTCGCTGCTGGACGCGCTGCTGACGGGGGCGTACGAGCCCGCGGCGGCCGGGGCGCTGCTCGCCGGCCTGCTGGACCGGCTGCACGCGCTGCCGGGCCGGGTGGTCCACCTGGACCTGCACCCGGGGAACGTGGTGCTGGCCGAGGGCCGGGGGCCGGTCGTCATCGACTGGCGCACGGCGGAGGAGGACGCGGAGCCGGGGCTCGACCGCGCGATGTCGGCGCTGATCCTCGCCGAGGTCGCCGTCTCCGCCGCCCCGTACGCCCCCGGCGCCCGGGCGGGCCTCGCCGCCCTGCTCGCGGCCCTGCCCGGCCCGCTGCTCCTGGCGGACGCGCGGGCGCGCCGGGCCGCCGACCCGCACCTTTCGGCGGCGGAGGTCGGCGCGCTCGGCGCGGCGGAGGAGCTGGTGCGGTCGCTGACCGGGTGACGGTCAGGACGTGGGCCAGTAGATCTCCGGCTCGCGCTCCACGAGGGTCACGTGCACCTCCGGCGACGCGGGGACCCCGAACGGTTCGGCGGTCACCAAGGTCCGGTAGGCGGTCACGTCGACGGCTGCGGAGGCCAGACGGCCGTCGGGGCGCGGGAGGCGCAGGTCGATCCGGGCCACGGGCTGGCCGGTGTGGTCCCGCATCTGGTAGATGCGCGCCGCCGGGTAGCCGAGGGCGATCAGGCGGGCGCGCAGCTCCGCGTAGTCGGCCGGGCCGGTCGTGAAGGCGCGGGTGATGTACCGCTGGTGGGTCCCCCCGACGCACTCCCCGATCAGGCCGAGGGGCGTCTCGGGGAAGGAGTCGCCGATCCGGTTGATCCCGTCGCTCGTGGCGCTCACACCGCTCGTGCTCATCGTCCGGGCCGGCAGGCAGGAGTCGAGGATGTTCCCGGCCCACTTCTGGAACCGGGCTTCCGACGCACTCGCGCTCCGCCACGGCAGGAGCTTCGCGGCCGAAGGCCTGGTGGCGGGCGTCAGGGCGGCCTTCGCGGCGGCCTTCGCGACCGGGGCTCCGGGGGCGGGCGTCGCGGCGCTCGCGGCACCGGTGCCGCCGACGGCCAGGGCGAGGGTGGCGCCGAGGACGGCGGCGGTGACGGTCTTCGAGAGGCGCTGAGGAGTTCGCATGCAGGAATCATGCGGGCGGCGCCGGACCGCCCACATGAGTAGCCGTACTCATCGTCTCCCGTGCTCAAACGCAGTGCACCTGTGTGGTTCTGGCACGGGGTCAGACGACGCGCACGCCCCTGCGCCACACCTCCGCGACCAGCGGCACACCCGGCCGGTAGGCGAGGTGGACGTGGGAGGGGGCGTCCAGGACCGCGAGGTCCGCGCGGGCGCCGGGCGACAGGCGGCCGACGTCGGTGCGGCGGAGGGCCGCCGCGCCGCCCGCCGTCGCGGACCAGACGGCCTCGTCGGGGGTCATGCCCATGTCGCGGACGGCGAGGGCGACGCAGAAGGGCACGGAGGAGGTGAAGGAGGAGCCCGGGTTGCAGTCCGTGGAGAGGGCCACCGTCACGCCCGCGTCGAGGAGCCGGCGCGCGTCCGGCCACGCGGCGCGGGTGGAGAACTCCGCGCCCGGCAGGAGCGTCGCGACCGTGTTCCCCGAGGCCAGCGCCTCGACGTCGGCGTCCGTGAGGTGGGTGCAGTGGTCGGCACTCGCCGCGTCCAGCTCCACCGCGAGCTGCACGCCGGGGCCGTACGAGAGCTGGTTGGCGTGGATCCTCGGAAGGAGGCCCTTCGCCCGGCCGGCGGTGAGGATCGCGCGGGCCTGGTCGCCGTCGAAGGCGCCCTTCTCGCAGAAGACGTCCACCCAGCGGGCGTGCGGGGCGCAGGCGTCCAGCATCGGGCCGGTGACCAGGTCGACGTAGGCCGCCGGGTCGTCGGCGAGGTCCGGGGAGACGATGTGCGCGCCGAGGTAGGTGACCTCGTCGGTGTGCTCGGCCGCGATGCGCAGGGCGCGGGCCTCGTCCTCGACGGTCAGGCCGTAGCCCGACTTGGTCTCGAAGGTGGTGGTGCCCTGGCGGAGCGCCTCGCGCATGAACCGGGCCACGTTCGCGGACAGTTCGGCGTCGGTGGCGGCGCGGGTGGCGGCGACCGTGGTGCGGATGCCGCCGGCCTGGTAGGGCCGGCCGGACATGCGGGCGTTGAACTCGGCGGTGCGGTCGCCGGCGAAGACGAGGTGGGAGTGGGAGTCGACGAAGCCGGGGAGGACGGCCCGGCCTCCGGCGTCGACGCGGTGGTCGGCGGCCGGGGCCTGAGCCGCCGGGCCCGCCCAGGCGACCGTCTCGCCGTCCAGGACGAGGGCGGCGTCCTCGACGAGGCCGAGGGGGCCGTCGCCGAGGGCCGGGTCGTTGGTGACCAGGCTGCGGATGTTCGTGAGGACGGTGGTCGTCATGGGTGCGCTCCGGTGGGGGCTGGGGTTCGGGTGCGGGCCGGTGACCGGGCGGTCAGCTCCTCAGGGCGGCGATCGCGTCGGCCAGGGCGCCGGCCGTGTCCGGTACGGAGACGTGGACGCCGTCCCGGACGACGGTCCTGCCGCCGACGACCACGTGCCGGACGTCCGCCGCGGTCGCCGCGAAGACGGCCGTCTCGGGGGCCAGGCGCGGGACCGGGCCGGCGGTGCGGACCGAGTCGAGGGCGATCGTCGTGAAGTCGGCGAGGGCGCCGGCCTCCAGGGCGCCGGCGTCGTCCCAGCCGAGGGCCGCGTGGCCGTCGGCGGAGGCGGCGCGGAGCAGCGCGGCGGCGGTCCAGTGGCCCCGGACGTGGGTGCGCAGCCGCTCGTTCAGCTCCATGGCGCGCGCCTCCTCCAGGAGGTCGACGACCGCGTGGCTGTCGCTGCCGAGGGAGAGCGGGGAGCCGGCCTTCTGGAGGGCGACGGCGGGGCCGATGCCGTCGGCGAGGTCGCGTTCGGTGGTGGGGCACATGCAGGTGCCGGTGGAGGTGGCGCCGACGAGCGCGATGTCGGCGTCGGTCATGTGGGTGTTGTGGACGCCGGTGGTGCGCGGGCCCAGGACGCCGTGGTCGGCGAGGAGCCGGGTCGGGGTGACGCCGTGGGCGGCGTGGCAGGCCTCGTTCTCGGCGGTCTGCTCGGAGAGGTGGACGTGGAGCGGGGCCCGCCGCTCCTCGGCCCAGCGGGCGACGGTGGAGAGCTGGTCGGCGGGGACGGCCCGGACGGAGTGGATCGCCGCCCCGACGCGTACGCCGTCCCGGTCCTTCAGCGCGCTGACCCGCTCGGCCCACTTCTCGGCCGTGCCGTCGGAGAAGCGGAGCTGGTGGTGCTCGGGGGCGGCGCCGAAGCCGGAGGAGAGGTAGGCGGTGTCGAGGAGGGTGATGCGGATGCCCGCCTCCCGCGCCGCCGCGATCAGCGCCTCGCCCATGGCGTTGGGGTCGTCGTAGGGGGTGCCGCCGGGGGCGTGGTGGAGGTAGTGGAACTCGCCGACGGCGGTGATGCCGGCCAGTGCCATCTCGGCGTACACGGCCCGGGCGAGCGCGAAGTACGAGTCCGGGGTGAGCCGCTGGGCGACGCCGTACATGACCTCGCGCCAGGTCCAGAAGGTGCCGGAGCCGACCTGGACGGTGCCGCGCAGGGCCCGGTGGAAGGCGTGGCTGTGGGCGTTGGCGAGGCCCGGGATCGTGAAGCCGCGCAGGACGACCGCGCCGGGCGGCGGGGTGTCCACCCCGGTCCGGACGGCGGCGATCCGGCCGTCGCCGGACACGTCCAGGGCGACGCCCGGCTCGGCGTAGGTGCCGAGCCAGGCGTGCTCCAGCCAGTACGTCGTCAGCGGCACGCCAGCTCCTCCAGTACGTCGGCGAGTGCGCGGACCCCGGCGACGCAGTCGTCCTCGGCCGCGAACTCGGCCGGGGAGTGCGAGACGCCGGTGGGGTTCCGTACGAACAGCATGGCGGTCGGGATCGACTCGGACAGGATGCCCGCGTCGTGTCCGGCGCCGGTGCCGAGGACGGGGGTCTTCTCGCCGAGGACGCGGCTCAGCTCGTCGCGCAGGGTGTGCGAGAAGTCCACGACCGGGGTGTACGACTCCTGGACGACGGCGAGGTCGATGCCGTGCCGGTCGGCGTACGCGCGGGCGGCGGCCTCGACGCCGGCGGTGACGGCGTCCAGGGAGCCCTGGTCGGCGGCGCGGGCGTCGAGCCAGCCGCGGACCATCGACGGGATGGCGTTGACGCCGTTCGGCTCGACCGCGATCTTGCCGAAGGTGGCGACGGCGCCCGCGAGTTCGGCCTCGCGGCGGGCCGCGAGGACGGTCTCGGCGTACGTCAGCATCGGGTCGCGGCGGTCCACCAGCCGGGTGGTGCCCGCGTGGTTGGCCTCGCCGGCGAAGTCGTACCGCCAGCGGCCGTGCGGCCAGATGGCGGAGGCGATGCCGACGGCGTCGCCGGACAGGTCCAGGGCGCGGCCCTGCTCGACGTGCAGCTCGACGAAGGCGCCGATGCGGGCGAGCCGCTCGGGGTCCGGCCCGATCCCCTCGGGGTCGTGGCCGGCCGCCTCCATGGCCTGCGGCAGGGTGATGCCGTCGGCGTCGCGGAGCTCGTACGCCTGCTCCTTCGTCAGCCGGCCGGCGGTGAGGCGGGAGCCGACGCAGGCGAGGCCGAAGCGGGCGCCCTCCTCGTCGCCGAAGTTGACGATGGCGAGGGGCCGCCTGAACGAGACGCCGCGGGCGCGGAGTTCGTCGAGGGCGGCGAAGGCGGAGACGACGCCGAGCGGGCCGTCGAAGGCGCCACCGTCGGGGACGGAGTCCAGGTGGGAGCCGGTGACGACGGCGTCGCCGGCCGTCGGGTCGCCGAGCCAGGCCCACTGGTTGCCGTTGCGGTCGGTCTCGACGTCCAGGCGCCGGGCCTCGGCCTGCATCCGGAACCAGAGCCGGCAGTCGGCGTCGGCGCCGGTCCAGGCGTAGCGGCGGTAGCCACCGGAGGCGGGCGGGCGGCGGGGGGGGCCCCGCCCCCCCCCCCCCCCCCGCGGGAGGGGCGCGGACCCGCGCGCGCGCCCGCGCCAGC
>NZ_JBHYKM010000042.1:48401-61765 GCF_042741435.1 Streptomyces sp. NPDC058955
CCCGGCTGCGCGGCGGTACCCACCGGCGGCGGCGCGGGGGCCGTGGGGCCGCAGCGACCGCCACATGGCGTGGAAGCTGTCGCTCACGCGGAGGCCTCGTCCTCGGAGCCCTCGCGCATCGGGACGCGGACGCCCTTCTCGTCGGCGACCCGCTCGGCGATGTCGTAGCCGGCGTCGACGTGGCGGATGACGCCCATGCCGGGGTCGTTGGTGAGCACGCGGCGGATCTTCTCGCCGGCGAGCTCGGTGCCGTCGGCCACCGAGACCTGGCCGGCGTGGATGGAGCGGCCCATGCCGACGCCGCCGCCGTGGTGGATGGAGACCCAGGACGCGCCGGAGGCGACGTTCACCATGGCATTGAGCAGCGGCCAGTCGGCGATGGCGTCGGAGCCGTCGAGCATGGCCTCGGTCTCGCGGTACGGGGAGGCGACGGAGCCGCAGTCGAGGTGGTCGCGGCCGATCGCGAGGGGCGCGGCGAGGGTGCCGTCGGCGACCATGTCGTTGAACATGGCGCCGGCCTTGTCGCGCTCGCCCTGGCCGAGCCAGCAGATGCGGGCGGGCAGGCCCTGGAAGTGGACGCGCTCGCCGGCCATCTTGATCCAGCGGTGCAGCGACTCGTTCTCCGGGAAGAGGTCGAGGATCGCCTTGTCCGTCTTGTGGATGTCGGACGCCTCGCCGGAGAGGGCGGCCCAGCGGAACGGCCCCTTGCCCTCGCAGAAGAGCGGGCGGATGTACGCGGGGACGAAGCCGGGGAAGGCGAAGGCGCGGTCGTAGCCGGCCAGCTGGGCCTCGCCGCGGATCGAGTTGCCGTAGTCGAAGACCTCGGCGCCGGCGTCCATGAAGCCGACCATGGCCTCGACGTGCTTGGCCATCGACTCGCGGGCGCGGGTGGTGAAGCCGGCCGGGTCCTTGGCGGCGGCGTCGGCCATGTCCTCGAAGGCGACGCCGACCGGGAGGTACGAGAGCGGGTCGTGGGCCGACGTCTGGTCGGTCACGATGTCGATCGGGGCGCCCTCGGCGAGCATCTGCGGGACCAGCTCGGCGGCGTTGCCGAGGAGGCCGATGGAGAGCGGGCGGCGGGCGTCGCGGGCCTCGACGGCCAGCCGGAGGGCGTGGGCCAGGTCGTCGGCCTTCACGTCCAGGTAGCGGTGCTCGATGCGGCGCTCGATGGCGCGCGGGTCGACGTCGATGCAGATCGCGACGCCGTCGTTCATCGTCACGGCGAGGGGCTGGGCGCCGCCCATGCCGCCGAGGCCGGCGGTGAGGGTGATGGTGCCGGCCAGGGTGCCGCCGAACTTCTTCGCGGCGACGGCGGCGAAGGTCTCGTAGGTGCCCTGGAGGATGCCCTGGGTGCCGATGTAGATCCAGGAGCCGGCCGTCATCTGGCCGTACATGGTGAGGCCGAGCTGCTCCAGGCGCCGGAACTCCTCCCAGTTGGCCCAGTCGCCGACCAGGTTGGAGTTGGCGATGAGGACGCGCGGGGCCCACTCGTGGGTCTGCATGACGCCGACCGGGCGGCCGGACTGGACCAGCATGGTCTCGTCCTGCTTGAGGGTGCGCAGGGTGCGGACCATGGCGTCGAAGGAGCGCCAGTCGCGGGCGGCCTTGCCGGTGCCGCCGTAGACGACGAGCTTGTCGGGGTGCTCGGCGACCTCGGGGTCCAGGTTGTTCTGGAGCATCCGGAGGGCGGCCTCCTGCTGCCATCCCAGGGCGCTCAGTTCCGTACCGCGCGGGGCCCGTACGGGGCGGGGTCCTGACATGGCGTGCCTCCTCGAATGTCGTTCAGATATTCACATCCTGGCCTGATGAATAGTTGTAGTCAACAGGGCGCGGCCTCCCCGCCCCACGGACCGACGCGATCCGGCCGCCCCACGACGGGCCGAGGCCCCCGCCGCACGCCCCGGTGACGGACGGCAGCGGGCCCGCCAGGATGGACCCCATGGCCTCCTACCGCCGTGACCTCGCCGTCCGAGCCGCCGTCGCCCAGGGACTCCTCACCCCCGCCGCCCCCGTCGTCGCCCTCCTCGACACCGCCGGCATCCGCGCCTCCGCCGCCGCCCTGACCAGCGCCTTCGCCGCCGTCACCGAAGCCGGCACGCTGCACGCCTTCGCCGTGAAGGCCGCCCCGCTCGTCCCCGTCCTGCGCCTCCTCGCCGACGCCGGCCTCGGCGCCGAGGTGGCCAGCCCCGGCGAGCTGGCCCTCGCCCGCGCCGCCGGCCTGCCCCCGTCCCGCACCGTCCTCGACTCGCCCGCCAAGACCCCCGCCGAACTCCGCGAGGCGCTCGCCCTCGGGATCGCCGTCAACGCCGACAACCTCCAGGAACTGGCCCGGATCGACGCCCTCGTCGCCTCCGCCCCCACCGCCTCGCCGCTCGGCCTGCGGGTCAACCCGCAGATCGGCGC
Organism: Streptomyces sp. NPDC058955; assembly: GCF_042741435.1. Classification (NCBI taxonomy): domain Bacteria; kingdom Bacillati; phylum Actinomycetota; class Actinomycetes; order Kitasatosporales; family Streptomycetaceae; genus Streptomyces; species Streptomyces sp. NPDC058955. Next base: position 50,805 of record NZ_JBHYKM010000042.1, read on the forward strand.
CGGCGCCATCGGCTCCACCTCCACCGCCACCGCCACCTCCAAGTTCGGCATCGCCCTGCGCGACGAGGGCGCCCGCGAGGCCGTCGTCCAGGCGTACCTGGACCGCCCCTGGCTCACCCGGCTGCACACCCACACCGGCTCCCAGGGCATCCCGCTCACCCTGATGGCCGAAGGCGTCCGGGCCGCGTACGAACTGGCCGAGGAGATCAACGCCAAGGCCGGCCGCCCGCAGATCGACACCCTCGACATCGGCGGCGGCCTCCCGGTCAACTTCGCCTCCGAGGAGGAGACCCCCACCTACGCCGACTACGCCCGGCTGCTCGCCGCCACCGTCCCCGGCCTCCTCGACGGGCGCTACCGCCTGGTCACCGAGTTCGGGCGCTCGCTGCTCGCCAAGCACGGCACGGTCCTCACCCGCGTCGAGTACACCAAGACCTCCGGCGGCCGCCCCATCGCCGTCACCCACGCCGGCGTCCAGCTCGCCACCCGCACCGTGTACGCCCCCGCCGCCTGGCCGCTGCGGATCCTCGCGTACGACTCCGAGGGCCGCCCCCGCACCGGCGAGCTCACCGTCCAGGACGTCGCCGGCCCCGCCTGCTTCGCCGGCGACCTGCTCGCCGCCGGCCGCGCCCTGCCGCTGCTCCACCCGGGCGACGTCGTCGCCGTCCCGGAGACCGGCGCGTACGCCTTCGCCCACCACTACGCCTACAACAGCCTCCCCCGCCCCGCCGTGCACGGCTTCACCGTCGCCGACGACGGCGCCGTCTCCTTCGCCCTGGTCCGCCCCGCGCAGACCCCCGAGGAGATCGTCGTTGAGGCCGGCGGCGCGTACGCCGACGCGCTCGTCCGGTAGCGGAGCGCGTACCCGGCGGCTTCGATGGAGCCATGACCACCACCACAACCGTCGTCGTGGAGCGCCGGGTCGCCGCCTCGCCCGGCCGCGTCTGGGAGTCGATCACCGACCTGCCGGACATGCCCCGGGTGCTGTCCGGCGTCCAGAGGGTCGAGGTGCTCACCGAGGGCGGCTTCGGCGTGGGCACCCGCTGGCGGGAGACCCGGAAGATGCTCGGCAAGGAGGCCACGGAGGAGATGACCGTGACCGAGTGCGAGCCGCCCGACCGGTACGTGACGGTCGCCGACTCGCACGGCATGCACTACGTCTCCGAGCTCTCCCTGCGCACCGACGGGCCGGACGCCAGCGTGCTGCGGATGTCCTTCTCCGCCCGCCCCGCCGGCGGCCGGACGCCCGGCTTCGTCGCGCGCCTCCTCGCCCGGTTCGGCGCGAAGGCCGTCGCCAAGGCGCTCGCCAAGGACCTGGACGACATCGCGCGGGCGGTCGAGTCCCGCTACTGACCCGCCGGCTGCGGAAGCCCGCCCGTCCGGCGGTCCACCCTCCAGCTTGGCCCAATTCCGGCCTCCCTCGGGCATGTTCCGATGGAAAATGCCAGAACCACCTCCCGGAACCGCGCCGTTCAGTAACGTCACCGTCACTGCCGTTGCTCGCACGCCGTATCGGGAGGGGAACCCGCGTGCCCGGAATCGACGAGTGCCTCATGGAGGCCATGACCCTGCCGGGTGCTCGCGGTGCCTCCCTGGTCGACTGGAACAGCGGCCTCGCACTCGGGACCGCGGGCGAGTCGCCGGTCGGCGACCACGAGACCACCGCCGCCGAGACGGCCGAACTGGCCCGCGCCGCCGCCGAGTTCGACTCCTTCACCACCTCCGGCGGCGACACCGGGGAAACCGCCGGGGCCGACGGCGAACCGCCCGTCGAGGATCTCATCGTCACCACCCGCGCCGGCTACCACGTCCTCCGCTTCGTCCGGACCTCCTTCGACTCCAGCGTGTTCCTCCACCTCTGGCTCGACCGCGACACCGGCAACCTGGCCCTCGCCCGCATCCGCCTCGGCGACCTCGCCGAGAGACTGGTCCTCGGATGAGCGTCTCCCCGATGCTCGTCCGGCTCGCCGCCGAGAAGGCCACCGGCGCCCTGCTGCGCGACCACGGCACCCTCTACCTCGTCGACGGGCGCGTCGTGCACGCCGAGAGCCCCGCCTCCCCCGGCATGGACGTCCTGCTCACCACCGCCGGACGGCTCCCCCGGGAGAACTGGGACGAGGCCGTCGACCGGGCCGGCGCCCACCGCGCCGTCGGCCGCTTCCTCGTCGACAGCGGCCGACTGCGCGACGGCGAGCTGGAGATATGCCACCTCGGCGCCGTCTTCGACGCCGCCTTCTTCGCCCTCTCCCCCACCAGCGGCCCCACCCGCTTCCGGTACGGCGTCGGCCACTGGTTCGGCACCGTCCGCCCGGTCTCCGCCGAGGCCGTCGAGCGCGAGACCCTCCGCCGCCGCGAACTCCTCGACGCCGTCTGGCCGTACGCCGCCGTCGACACCGCCCCCGTCGTGCCCCGCCCGGCCGCCCCCGGCCAGGGCGTCGGCGCCCGCCGCCGCGCCCTGCTGGCCGCCGCCGACGGCGTCCGCACCCCCGCCGAGCTGGCCCGGATCCTCGGCCGCCCCGCCTTCCACACCCTCCTCGACGTCCGCAGGCTGGCCGCCGCCGGACTGGTCGAGACCCCGCTCGACGCGGCCCCCGACGCCACCCCCGCACCGCCCGCCCGGGAGTGGTCACCGGTCCCCCCGGTGACCGACCCCGACATCGCCCTGCTGCGCCGGCTCCGTGACGCCCTGGAGGCACACCTGTGATGAGGCGTGCTCTGCGCCTGCGCGCCGAGAGGAGACAGTTGATGACAGCCGAAGCCGAGGTGCTCGGCGAGCTCAGACGTCTGCGCGCCCGGCTGCCGCAGCTCACCGGGGCGCTCGCCGCCAGCGCCGACGGACTCGTCCTCGCCCACGACACCGTCGACGGCGCCGCCGAGAGCGTGGCCGCGCTGACGGCCGCCGCGCTCGGCGTCGGCCGGCGGCTCACCGAGTCCACCGGCCAGGGCGGCTTCCGCGAACTGCTCGTGCGCGGCGAGGAGGGCTACGTCGCCACCTACGCGGCGGGCGGCTCCGCCGTCCTCACCCTGCTCGCCGAGCCCCGCATCAACGTGGGCAGGCTCCATCTGGAGGCCCGCCGCTCCAGCGCCCGCATCGGCGAACTCGTCGACGGCGCGCTGAATTTCTGACCCCACCCCTCACCCGTACGAAGGAAGAAGAGAGAGCACACCATGGCGAACACCGAAGCCTCCCTCAAGGAAGCGGCCGCGATCGAGGGCGCGATCGGCGCCGCCCTCGTCGACTACACCAGCGGCATGGCGCTCGGCACCATCGGCGGCGGCAAGGAGCTCGACCTCTCCGTCGCCGCCGCGGGCAACACCGACGTGGTCCGGGCCAAGGTCCGGGCGATGGAGATGCTGGGCCTGAACGAGGAGATCGAGGACATCCTGATCACCCTCGGCAACCAGTACCACCTCATCCGGCTGCTGAAGGCCCGCGGCACCAACGGCCTGTTCCTGTACCTGGCCCTCGCGAAGGACCGGGCCAACCTGGCGATGGCCCGCCACCAGCTGAAGAAGATCGAGGCCGAGCTGGAGGTGTGACCCCGCCCGCTCACTCCACGAAGAGTCCCCGCTCCGCCGCCTTCGCGTCGAACTGCTCCAGACGCGCCTGCGCGTCCGGCAGCTCGTCCGCCATGGCCTCCAGCAGGACCCGGCCGAGGAGCATCGGCGCGCAGGCGGTGTCGAAGGCGAGACCGGTGCCGACGGCGGCCGGGATGAGCAGGTCGGAGTGGGCGGCGACCGGCGCGAAGGCGGACTCGGCCACGGTCACCACCAGGAGCCCGGCCTTCCGCGCGTACTCCAGCGCCTCGACGACCTCGCGCGGGTGCCGGGGCAGCGCGAAGCAGAGCAGCGCGGTGGCCCCGGCCCGTACGGCCGCGTCGATCCGGTCCGTGAGCATCGTGCCGCCCTCGTCGAGCAGCCGGACGTCCGGGTGCACCTTGGCGGCGAAGTAGGCGAAGCCGCGGGCCTGCGAGGAGGCGGCCCGCAGGCCGAGGACGAGCAGCGGCCGCGAGGCGGCGAGCAGCCGCCCGGCGCGCTCCACCGGGGCCGGGTCGGCGAGCAGCCCGGCGAGGTGCCGGAGGTTCTCGATCTCGGCGAGGACGGCCTGCTGGTACGCGTTGCGCTCCTCGTCCTCCCCGGTGGCGGCCGGCCGCTCGGGGGGCGCGACCTCCCGCAGGTGGCGGCGGAGCGCGGGGTAGCCGTCGAAGCCGAGGGCGACCGCGAAGCGGGTCACGGAGGGCTGGCTGACGCCGGCCAGCTCGGCGAGCTCGACGCTGGACAGGAAGGGCGCGTCGGCGGCCCGCCGGACCATGCAGTGGGCGATCCGCCGCTGGGTGGGCGTGAGCCGGTGCCCCTCGAAGAGCGCCTGGAGCCGCCCGGCCGGGCTGTCGCTCATGCCGTCCCCCTTCATCCATTCATCCCTGACCCTGTCTGCATAAGGATATGCAGAGGGTGGGGCGGGCGGGGAGGGAGAAGCGGAAGGGGACGGTCATGGTCACGCCATGACGTCCGGTTCGTGCGAGGGCTGTAACAAACGCCGCACGCCGGTGAGCGGGCCCACCCCGGTGGCAACAATAGCCGTGTCGCCGACACGACGACCGGCCGCGGGCCGGTCACGGGGGAAGAAGGAACAACATGAACTCCACGACGTCCAGAGCCCGTTCACCGCGCCGCAGCCTGCGGGCCGCCGTCCTGGGCGCGACCGTGGCCGCGGCCCTGCTGACGGTCACCGCCTGCCAGTCCGAGGACGACGGCAAGGCCGCCGCGTCGCCGACGGCCACCGCGACCGCGTCCGCGACCGCGACCGGCGGCGGCACCCCGGAAGCCACCGCGCCCACGACCGACGCGGGCACCGGCACCGGCACCGGCACCGCCACCCCCTCGGCCACCGGGACCGGGACCGGGGACAGCGGCGAGACCGGCGGCGGCAACGGCACCGAGCACCCGGACTGCGTGGCCACCGACCTCACCACCGCGGTCGAGCTCCAGGACGAGGCCGGGGAGACCCCCCGCCACTTCCTCCTGACCGTCACCAACGCCACCCGGAAGCCGTGCGTCCTCAACGAGGCCCCGGTCCTGCGCCTCAAGGCCGGCAACGACGCCCCGATCGTCGAGTCGCTCGGCGAGCCGGACACCGAGCCCGTCGTCGTCGAGGGCGGCGGCAAGGCGTACGCCGGTCTGTACGTCTTCGGCAACGACGAGGGCGGCGAGGCGGAGTACGACCAGTCCGACCGCTTCACGGCCACCCTGGTCGCCGGAGAGGGCACCGAACTGGCCGGCACGCTGATCTTCGACCTGCCGGACGGCCTCGACACCGTCTCCGTCGACGACGCGGCCCGCGTCAACGGCTGGGCCGGCACCGAGGGCCTGGCGATGCGCCCGATCACCCAGCTCTGACCGCCGGGAAGACTGACGCGGGGACCGCCGCACCCCCATCGCTGGGGGGCGGGACGACGGCGGTCCCCGCGGGGGACACGGGCCCGGGTCAGGGCCGGTCTCCGCGTCCGTGGCGTCTTCAGAGGTCCGGGAGCCGCTCCGGAGGTTCCGTGACGCCGACGAGGAACACTCTGCCGGACCCGTGTTAAGCGGGTGCTGCGCGGACGTGTCACGCTCGTACCGTTTGCGCGAACGCCCGCGCCGGCACCCGCCGGACCCCTCCGGGTGCTACTTGGCGCCGCCGTTGGCCAGGAAGGCCAGCAGGTCCTGGCGGCTGACGACACCGGTGGGCTTGCCCTCGACGAGGACGATGGCGGCGTCGGCGGACTCGCCGAGGACGGACATCAGGCTGGCGACCGGCTCGCCGGAGCCGACCTGCGGCAGCGGCGCGGACATGTGGTCCTCCAGCGGGTCCTCCAGCTTCGCCTTCTGGGTGAAGAGGTGGTCCAGGAGCTCCCGCTCGACGACCGAGCCGACGACCTCGGCGGCCATCACGTCGGGGTGGCCCGCGCCCGGCTTCACGATGGGCATCTGGGAGACGCCGTACTCGCGCAGCACCTCGATGGCCTGGCCGACGGTCTCGTCCGGGTGCATGTGGACGAGCGAGGGCAGGCCGCCCTCCTTGTGCCGGAGCACGTCGGCGACGGTGGCGGTGGTGGTGTCCTCCAGGAAGCCGTGGCCGGCCATCCACTCGTCGCTGAAGATCTTCGACATGTAGCCGCGGCCGGAGTCCGGCAGCAGGACGACGACGACGTCGTCCGGGCCGAGGTCCCTGGCGACCTCCAGGGCGGCGACGACGGCCATCCCGCAGGAGCCGCCGACCAGGAGGCCCTCCTCCTTGGCGAGGCGGCGGGTCATCTGGAAGGAGTCCTTGTCGGAGACCGCGACGATGCGGTCCGTGACGTTCCGGTCGTAGGCGGTGGGCCAGAAGTCCTCGCCGACGCCCTCGACCAGGTACGGACGGCCCGAGCCGCCGGAGTAGACGGAGCCCTCGGGGTCGGCGCCGATGACCTGGACCTTGCCGCCGCTGGCCTCCTTCAGGTAGTTGCCGGTGCCGGAGATGGTGCCGCCGGTGCCGACGCCCGCCACGAAGTGGGTGATCTTCCCCTCGGTCTGCTCCCAGAGCTCGGGACCGGTGGTCTCGTAGTGCGAGCGCGGGTTGTTCGGGTTGGAGTACTGGTCGGGCTTCCAGGCGCCGGGGGTCTCGCGGACCAGGCGGTCGGAGACGTTGTAGTACGAGTCCGGGTGCTCGGGGTCGACGGCCGTGGGGCAGACGACGACCTCGGCGCCGTAGGCGCGCAGCACGTTGATCTTGTCGAGGGACACCTTGTCAGGGCAGACGAAGATGCACTTGTAGCCCTTCTGCTGGGCCACGATCGCCAGGCCGACGCCGGTGTTGCCGGACGTGGGCTCGACGATGGTGCCGCCGGGCTTCAGCTCGCCGCTCTGCTCGGCCGCCTCGATCATGCGCACGGCGATGCGGTCCTTGACCGACCCGCCGGGGTTGAAGTACTCCACCTTGGCGAGGACGGTGGCCTGAATGCCTGCCGTCACGTTGTTGAGCTTCACCAGCGGGGTGTTGCCGACGAGGCTGATCATCGAGTCGTGGAATTGCACCGTGTTCTCCGGGGTCTCCGTAATGGTGTGGCCAGCGTATGCGTAGTCGGGACGCCTTTCGGGGCAGTTAGACCCTGAACGGCTCGAAGGACCTGTACGGCTCGAAGGAGGTGGCGCCCCCGATGTCCAGGGCGAGGGTGGCACGCCGGATCGCGGCGGGAGCGGCGTACGGCGGCGGGAGCATCGGTCTGATCGGCGTGGCCGCGGTCGGGATCGTGCTGGCGGAGGCGCAGCTCGCGAAGCGGACGGTGGGCACGGGGACGGCTCCCCTGCCGCCGGCGGTGGACGGTCTCTACGGCAGGGCCTTCGGCACCGACGACCCGCTGCGGCTGGCCCTTCTGGGTGATTCGACGGCCGCGGGCCAGGGCGTGCGCCGGGCGGGTCAGACGCCGGGGGCGCTGCTGGCCTCGGGGCTGGCGGCGGTCGCGGAGCGCCCGGTGGCGCTGCGGAACGTGGCGCTGTCGGGGGCCCGCTCGGACGACCTGGAGCGGCAGGTCTCGCTGCTGCTCGCGCAGCCGCTGGGCCCGCCGGACGTGTGCGTGATCATGATCGGGGCGAACGACGTGACGCACCGGATGCCGGCGACGGAGTCGGTACGGCTTTTGGCGGCGGCGGTGCGGCGGCTGCGGACGGCCGGCGCGGAGGTGGTGGTCGGCACCTGTCCGGACCTGGGCACCATCGAGCCGGTCTACCAGCCGCTGCGCTGGCTGGCCCGGCGGGCCTCGCGGCAGCTGGCGGCGGCGCAGACGATCGTGGTGGTGGAGCAGGGCGGGCGGACGGTGTCGCTGGGCGACCTGCTGGGCCCGGAGTTCGCGGCGAACCCGCGGGAGATGTTCGGGGTGGACCTCTTCCACCCCTCGGCGGAGGGGTACGCGACGGCGGCGATGGCGGTGCTGCCGACGCTGTGCGCCGCGCTCGGCGTGTGGCCGGAACCGGACCGGCTGGAGCCGGGCCGCCGCGAGGACATGCTGCCGGTGGCCAAGGCGGCGGCGGAGGCGGCGAAGCAGGCGGGTACGGAGGTGACCGGGGCCCGGGCGCCGTGGGCGCTGCTGAAGCACCGGCGCCGGCGGCGGCTGACGGAGCCGGCGGAGGCGGTGGAGGCCGGGGCGGCGGAGGGCGGCGCCGCGGAAGGGGCTCCGGGCGGTCACGGGGAGCCGTTGCCGCAGGACTCCCCGCACTCCTGAGCAAGCGCTTAGAAAAGAGGTCCGCATCACACGGCGATCCCGGTGACCCCGCCCGGTACGTGCGGGTAACTTCCCAGTGAGTCCGACCGCCCACCAGCCCCCTGGAGCCGTGATGCCCGAAGCCGTGATCGTCTCGACCGCCCGTTCCCCCATCGGCCGGGCCTTCAAGGGCTCCCTGAAGGACCTGCGCCCCGACGACCTCACGGCCACGATCATCCAGGCCGCGCTCGCCAAGGTCCCCGAGCTGGACCCGCGCGACATCGACGACCTGATGCTGGGCTGCGGCCTCCCGGGCGGCGAGCAGGGCAACAACCTGGGCCGGATCGTCGCCGTGCAGATGGGCATGGACCACCTGCCGGGCTGCACCGTCACCCGCTACTGCTCCTCCTCGCTGCAGACCTCCCGGATGGCGCTGCACGCGATCAAGGCGGGCGAGGGCGACGTCTTCATCTCGGCCGGCGTCGAGATGGTCTCCCGCTTCGTGAAGGGCAACTCGGACTCGCTGCCGGACACGCACAACCCGTTCTTCGCCGAGGCCGAGGCCCGCACCGCCGAGGTCGCCGCCTCCGAGGGCTCCACCTGGCACGACCCGCGCGAGGACGGCATCGTCCCCGACGCGTACATCGCCATGGGCCAGACCGCGGAGAACCTCGCCCGCTGGAAGGGCGTCACCCGCCAGGAGATGGACGAGTTCGGCGTCCGCTCGCAGAACCTCGCCGAGCAGGCCATCAAGAACGGCTTCTGGGAGCGCGAGATCACCCCGGTGACCCTCCCGGACGGCACCGTCGTCTCCACCGACGACGGCCCGCGCGCCGGCGTCACCCTGGAGGGCGTCTCCGGCCTGAAGCCGGTCTTCCGCCCCGACGGCCTGGTCACCGCCGGCAACTGCTGCCCGCTGAACGACGGCGCCGCGGCGCTCGTCATCATGTCGGACACCAAGGCGCGCGAGCTGGGCCTGACCCCGCTGGCCCGGATCGTCTCCACCGGCGTCTCCGGCCTCTCCCCCGAGATCATGGGCCTCGGCCCGGTCGAGGCGTCGAAGCAGGCCCTGAAGCGGGCCGGCCTGACCATCGGCGACATCGACCTCGCCGAGATCAACGAGGCCTTCGCCGCCCAGGTCATCCCGTCCTACCAGGACCTGGGCCTGGACCTGGACAAGGTCAACGTCAACGGCGGCGCCATCGCCGTCGGCCACCCCTTCGGCATGACGGGCGCCCGCATCACCGGCACCCTGATCAACAGCCTCCAGTTCCACGACAAGCAGTTCGGCCTGGAGACCATGTGCGTCGGCGGCGGCCAGGGCATGGCGATGGTCATCGAGCGGCTGAGCTAGTACGGGAAGGGGGCGCGCTCTCCACGTGCCGAGCGCGTCAACCTCACCGCGTCCGAGCCGTGACCGAATCTCCCCCAGGATGTGACCTACATCCCGGGGGAGTTCGTTTTCCCAGGTCAGAGCCATTTCGGGACTAAACACCCGGCCGAAATACCTGTCCAATTCGTGACGTAATGCACTGACAGGCAGCCCCACCCCACGACAAGCTGATGTAGGAAGTCGGGGGATCGACTCGAACCGGGAGTACGTCAGTGAGCGCCATGTCTCTTGCCCTGCTGCTGACCACGGCCGCTGCCACGGCCGTGGGCGCCGCTGCCCTGCACCACGTGCGGGGTCTCCGCAAGGAGGTCACCGCCCTGCGCACCGAGCTGGCCGCCGGCCACGGCGTGACGGTCCCCGCGGCCCGCGCCACGCCCGCCGCCGAGATACGGGCCGCGGTCGCGGAGGCGCTGGCCGAGGAGCGCGAGCGGGAGCTCGCCGAGGCGCGGGCCTTCTGGGCCGCGCAGGAGGCCCGGGACGCGGCCGACGCGCCCTCCGCCCTGCTCGGCGGCGCGGCCGGCGAGGAGGCCGGCGGCCTCTTCGTGCCGCGCCAGACGGACTTCGTGGGCCTGGAGGCGATGGCGCTGGAGGCCATGGAGGCCGAGGCGGCCGCGCTCGACGGCATCGTCGACCCGGTGGACGACTTCCCGGAGTACCCGGAGGACTCGGCCGAGCTGGCCGCCGCCCGCCGCCGGCACCCCTCGCACCCGGACTTCGTGCCGGTGCAGACGCCGGTCGTCACGGACCACGAGCGCACGGTGGCGCGCCTGGAGGAGCTGGCCGACACGGCGACGGCCCTCACGGACGTCCGCCCGGGCCCGCTGGGCACGCTGGACGTGTACGTCTTCGCCGACGGCACCACGCTCTGCATGACCCCCGGCCACCGCGAGACCGCGGAGCGCCTCGCGGAGGCCCTGCGCGCGGGCCGTACGCCGGTCCTCCTGGGCGGCTCGGGCGTCTCCGGCGCGTTCGCCCTGACGTTCTCCTACGGCGAGACGGACGAGGAGAACGTCTACATCCTCGCGGACCGCGTCATCGCGTCCCTCTGATCGACCGCGGCGGCCTCCGGCCGCCGGGTGGCGGGCCGGGGTGGCACTCCGGCCGCGGATCCCCCGGGCGGACCCGCCCGAGGATCCTCCACCGCCGCTACAGCCCCGACCGCTCCCGCGCCTCGCGCACCGACGTCACGGCCTCGTCCAGCTCCCGCTCGCGGGAGGGGGACGGGGCCGTTCGCAGTGCCTCGGCCAGGGGGGGGGGCGGGCCCCCCCCCGCGGGGGGCCCCACCCAAAACCCCCCGCCCGGGGGGGGGGCGCGGGGCCCCGCCCCCCGGGCCCCCGCCCGCGCCCCCGACC